>CAYFHV010000001.1:0-452 GCA_964343105.1 uncultured Planctomycetia bacterium
GTAGAGGACGCGCGCGGTCAGCTTCCGATCCTGATCCCCATGAGCGAGGTGGCGGGCCGCATGTCTGTTCAGGAAGGGGCCAAGTATCTAGAGAAGCCGATGAGAGGCAAGGGGATCCTTCTGGGCGGAATCCCGGGTGTCGCGCCGGCCAGTGTGCTGATCCTCGGGGCAGGGGTCGTGGGGGCCAATGCGGCGAAGGTTTCAGCCGGTTTTGGCGCGCGCGTGACGATCATGGACGTGAACCTGGACCGACTGCGGTACCTGGAGGACATCATGCCGAAGAACGCCTGGTTCCTGATGTCCCATGAGCACAACGTCGCCGACCGGATCGGCAGGGCGGACCTGGTGATCTGCGCGGCGCTCATCCGGGGCGCCCGATCGCCGATCCTGATCCCGCGCTGGATGCTGAAGAAGATGAAGCCCGGCTCCGTGATCGTGGATGTGGCGATCGA
>CAYFHV010000001.1:462-4873 GCA_964343105.1 uncultured Planctomycetia bacterium
AGACGTCGCACCCGACGACGCACGCGGCCCCCATCTTTGTCGAGGAGGGGATCGTTCACTACTGTGTCACGAACATCCCCGGCGCAGTGGCGATCACCTCCACCTATGGCCTGACCAACGTCACCCTCCCGCTGGCGCTCGAGATTGCCCAGCGGGGATTCACGCGGTCCCTGGCCCGGGCCCATCCGGGCCTGGCCATGGGGGTCAATATCGCCCGGGGCAAGGTCACCTACCGGGCGACCGCTCAAGCGCTGGGCCTGCCGTACACCCCCCTCGCCCGGGTTCTATGACCCCACCGCCGCGAAGTGGCGGTGGGATCGTCACCTTACTCACCGACTTCGGCGCGAGGGACGAATACGCCGGGGTCATCAAGGGGGTGATCCTCTCCCTTCAGCCGCTGGCGCAGGTGGTGGATCTGTGCCACGAGGTTCCGCCGGGGGATGTCCGGAAGGCCGGCTGGCTTCTGGAGTGGTCCTGGCGATTCTTTCCGTCGGGAACGGTGCACGTCGTGGTGGTGGATCCCGGGGTCGGCTCCCGGCGGAGGATCCTCTGCTGCGCCCACCGGGGCCATCTCTTTCTCTGCCCGGATAACGGGATCTTGAGTCTGCTCCTTCGCAACGTTCGCCGGCCGCGCCTGTATTCCGTCTCGCACCGCCGATACTTCCTTCCTGAAATCAGCGATACCTTCCATGGCCGGGACATCCTTGCGCCGGTGGCTGCCCGCCTGCTGGGCGGGCTGGAGCCGGGCCGGCTGGGTCCCAGGGTCCATTCCTTCGTTCGTCTCGACTGGCCGCTGGCCCGGCGCGTTTCCGGGGGATGGGAGGGAGAGGTGGTGGATACGGATCGTTTCGGGAATGCGGTGACCAACATCCCGGCAAGGCGGTTGGGCCGGAGCAGGGCAGGGTGGCGGGTGGAGGCGGACGGGACGGAGGTGGGGCCGATTCGCCGCAGCTACGCGTCGGTGGCGCAGGGGGATCCCCTGGCTGCGGTGGGAAGCCGGGGTCTCGTGGAGGTGGCGGTTTCCTGCGGATCCGCTGTGGAGCAGCTTGGGCTCTCGGTGGGCAGCCCGGTGCGTGTTCGCAGACGGGGACGATGAAACATCTGGAGGCGGCGGACATCTTCGATGAGATCGCCGATCTCCTGGAGGTTCAGGGAGACAATCCGTTCCGGATCCGGGCTTACCGCCGTGCGGCCCTCAACCTGCGCAACCTGGGAGAGGATCTGCAGGCACGCGTTGAGGGCGGAACCCTGACCGAGATCCCGGGCATCGGGAAGGAGCTGGCAGAAAAGATCACCGAGATTGTCCGGACAGGGAAGCTCCGGTATCTGGAAGAGCTGAGGAGGAAGGTTCCGGAGTCTCTCTCCACCCTCATGTCCGTTCCGGGGATTGGCCCCAAGACGGCCAAGCTTGTCTACGAGCGTTTCAGGGTACGCAGCGTCAACGACCTGGAGCGGCTGGTCCGCTCGGGCCGCCTTCGGAAACTGCCCGGCTGGAAGGAGAAGAAGGAGAAAAACCTCCTGCGCGGGATCGGCGTGGTCCGCGCGGGCCAGCAGCGGATGCCCCTGGGGGTGGCGCGGGAGCTGGGCAGACAGATCCTCGAGACCCTGAAACGTTACCCCGAGGTAGAACGGATCAGCTTGGCCGGTTCTCTGCGCCGCTGCCAGGAGACCGTCCGGGACATCGATGTCTTGATCACCTCCCGCAAGCCGGACCGGGTCATGGACCGCTTTGTCCGGGAGAAATTCGTCGCCCAGGTGCAGGCGCACGGGCCGACGAAATCGAGCATCCGGACCTCCCAGGGGACCCAGGTGGATCTCCGCGTGGTGGATCCGGCGGCGTTCGGCGCAGCCCTGGTCTATTTCACCGGCTCGAAGGCGCACAACATCAAGATCCGGACGCTGGCCAACCGGAAGGGCCTGACGATCAACGAGTACGGCGTCTTCCGGGAGAAGAGCGGCAGGCGGATCGCGGGAGAGGAAGAGGAGGACGTTTATCGGGCGCTGGGGCTGGCCTGGATTCCGCCGGAGCTGCGGGAAGATCGTGGGGAGGTGGAGGCGGGTGAGGAGGGTGGGCTGCCGAGACTGGTGGAGCGCAGGCACCTCCTCGGATCGTTCCACAATCACTCCGACTGGTCGGACGGCTCCCATCCCATGGAGGAGGTGGCCAGGGCGGTCCGGCAGCAGGGGTACAGGTACATGCTCCTGTCGGACCATTCCCGGTCCCTGCGGGTGGCGGGCGGGCTGACCGAGTCGGAGCTCCTCGAACAGATGGGCGCGGTGGAGAAGCTCAACCGGCGGCTGCGGCCGTTCCGGATCCTCAAGGGTTCGGAGGTGGATATCCTCCCGGATGGGCGCCTGGACTATCCGGACCGCCTGCTCGCGAAGCTGGATCTGGTGATCGCCGCGGTCCACTCGGCGTTCCGCCAACCGGAGGAGGTGATGACCCGCAGGATCCTTCGCGCCCTCGCGAACCCCTTCGTCCGAATCCTGGCCCATCCGACAGGGCGTCTGCTGGGCGAACGGGAGGCAGTCGAGGTCGATCTGGAGGAGGTCTACCGTGCCGCCGCCCGGAACCGGGTGGCTCTGGAGATCAACTGCTACACCCGGCGGCTGGATCTCAACGACGCCCAGGCGAAGCGGGCCAGGGAATCGGGCGCGAAGCTGGTGATCTCGACGGACACGCACGTGTTGGGGCAGCTCAATGACATCGAGCTGGGGATCGCGCTGGCCAGGCGGGCCTGGGCAGGGCCCTCGGATATCCTCAACTCGATGAAGGCCGACGAGCTTCTGGTTTGGGCATCCGACAAGAAAAGGGGGGATGGGTGATGGTGGTGGAATTCAGCATGATCCCCATGGGGAAGGGGATCGGGATGAGCGGCGAGCTGGCCAAGGTGATGCGGCTCGTGGATGACTCGGGGATCGATTACCGTCTGGGGCCCATGTGCACCGTGCTGGAGGGAGAGTGGGGGCCGGTCATGGATCTGATCCGGCGCTGCCACGAGCGCCTGCGGGTCTCCTCGCCACGGGTCCTGACGACGATCAAGGTTGACGACCGAAGGGGGGCCTCCCGGCGCATCGTCGGCAAGGTCGCCTCGGTGGTTCGCAAGGCCAAGCGGCGCTTGAAGTGTTAGGGCCCCTTTCGAAAGGGGCCCTCAGAGGGCAGGGGAGGAGGCGCGGCAGGACCCTCGAGGCGATCTACCGGCGGCTGTACCGCACCTTTGGACCCCAGCACTGGTGGCCGGGCGAGACGCCGTTTGAAATCGCAGTCGGGGCGCTTCTGACTCAGAACACCTCGTGGAGTAACGCCTCGCGCGCTGTGCAGGCGCTGAAGCAGCGCGGGCTGCTGCGCGCCAGCCGGATCCGGGGGCTTCCTCTCCGGCGGCTGGCTCTCCTCATCCGTTCCTCCGGCTATTTTAATCAGAAGGCAAAGCGCTTGAAGCGATTTGTCCGTTATCTGCTGGAGCGATACGCCGGCAGAGTCGAGAAAATGAGGGGCGTGCCCCTTCCGCGCCTGCGCGGCGAGCTGCTGGGAATCCCGGGGATCGGTCCGGAGACTGCCGACAGCATCCTGCTTTACGCTCTGGGGAAACCGACCTTCGTTGGTGACGCATACACCCACCGGGTGCTGGCGAGGCACAGCTTGATTCCCCGGAATGCCTCCTACGGCGAGATCCAGGCCCTCTTCATGAACAACCTCCGGCCGAGCACAGCTCGATTCAACGAGTTTCACGCCCTCCTGGTCGCTCTGGGGAAGAACCTCTGCCGTCCGCACCCCCGCTGCCATCTCTGTCCGTTGCGAAAAATCGGCAAGCTCCGACTGGAAACCTGGCCTGACCGCACGGCGAAGGCCGCTCTCCTTTTGCCCTCTTCTCAAAAGCAACCCGCCCTGTAACCTCTTTCAAGATAGCGTGTTATGCCAATGGCGCAACCCTTTATTCCATAGCCGCTTATAGAAATCGCCACATAAAATTGTCATTTAACTCATTTCAATACATAAACTTACAGGAGCAGCCCTTGAATTTGGCTAAGCAGGGAGCTATACTTTCTATTGGAGTAGGGCAGCCCCCATCCTGGCAGCAGGTTGTCTGGGATGGGGGTTTGCCGCGTAACGAGGAGCCGACCGGAAGCTTAAAAATCGGCTGGCACCAGGGCTCCTCGAGAAGGGGGGTGAGGGGGATGAAAGGTGGAGACTTGCTGACCGGGATCTTGATCGGTACCGTCATCGGAGGAATGTATGCGACGCACCTAGCGACATACGTTCCGCTACTGGTCGTGATCCTAGCGGTCGTGTTCGGCCTGAAATTCCTCGGCCTCCGCTAAGGAATTAGACGGTTCGCCGATCAGGCTCTGTGGCCCGGCATCCCGCCTGGGATGCCGGGCCTTTTTGTTCTTGACCCCCGAGGGCCCGTCG
>CAYFHV010000001.1:4883-48800 GCA_964343105.1 uncultured Planctomycetia bacterium
TGTTTCTTCGGTACACGGGCCTTTTTTCTTCTTGCCCCGCCGGCGGGCGGCGCGATAGGATAAAGCAAAGGATTTCGCCCACCGTGAAGGCACCGTGGTTTGAATTTACCCTCAGCAGGCCGATGGTGATCGGGATAGGGATCGGGCTCGCGCTGGGGGCGCTGCTGCGAACGATTCTGCTGGCTGGATGACCCGGCTCGGAATGGCGGAGGAATTGTGCCCGCTTCCTGCGGGGTTTTGAAAGTGGAATTTTGGGAGGGGGGCGGGAGGTTTGGGTGGAGGAGCTGTTGGGGGAGTTGGCGTGGTGGAGAGATTTACATAAGGTACATTATCAGACGTTAGCCACACGCGCAGCCGCTGGCTGGCTGCCCTCCATCTCGAAATTAATTCAGACCGGTGGGTGCGTGGTCGAGCTCTCGGCCACGAGCTCTGCGTTGCGGAGGAGGCCCTCGCGCTTGGCCCGCATGAGCGGCGTGCCGGCGAAGCGGGAGAGGAACTGGGCAGATGTGCGGATGGCAGAGACCCGATCAAGCGGCAGGAACGCCCCTGCCCCGGAGGCGGGGTCGAATTCAGGCCAGTGGGGGGCAGGGTGGGCTTGGCGGTTGTAGGGGCAGACCTCCTGGCAGATGTCGCAGCCGAAGAGCCAATCCCCTGGGAGGGGGCGAAGGTCGGGGGGAATCGGCCCCCGGTGTTCGATCGTGAGGTAGGAGATGCAGCGGGTCGCGTCGAGCTGGTAGGCTGAAACCAAAGCCCCTGTGGGACAGGCCTGCAGGCAGAGGGTGCAGGAACCGCAATCCCAGGAGATGGGGCTGTCCGTCACCAGGTCAAGATTGGTGAGCAGCAGCGCAAGGAAGAAGAAGGAGCCGCCGTTGGGCATGATGAGGCAGCTGTTCTTTCCGAAAAAACCGAGCCCGGCCGCCTCAGCCAGAACCTTTTCCTGCAGCGGACCTTTATCCACGCTCACCTGGAGGACGGCGTCCGGAGCCCTCTGCCGGATGAAATCAGCCAATCGTCGGAGCCGCTTCCGGATCACCCGATGGTAGTCCCGGCCCTGTGCGTAGCGGGCGATCCGTCCGGATCCGGCTGGCACCGGGCCTGAAGGGACCCGGCCGCGGGCATAGGGGGCGGCCAGCACGAGGATCCCCTTGAGGTTCGGGAAGCGGCTCAGCAGCCGTTCCTGCCGCTCGAGGAGGTGATTCATGTACTGCATGGTTCCTGCCCGCCCGGCGTCCCTCCACAACAGGTACTCCCTCCGCCTGAGGCCAAGGGAGGCGACGTCCGTGACTCCGACGGCTGTGAAGCCGAGCCGAAGCGCCTCGGCCCGGATACCCTGGGTGAGTTCAGCCAGTTCCACTAGGCGGCGTGGTGACCTGCCAGCTGAGGACCTTCCTTCTCGATCAACTGGGCGAATGCCTCGACGTGGGCGGGATTGAACTGGGTGCCGGATCCTTTCCGGATCTCCGCAAGCGCCTCCTGCCCGGTCAGGGGCTTGTTGTAGCCCCGGTGGGTGGTCATGGCATCGAAGGCGTCGGCGATGGCGATGACCTGGGCTCCGTTGGGGATGAATTCCCCTGTGAGCCCGTGCGGGTATCCGCGCCCGTCGTACCGTTCGTGATGGTGATAGATCAGCGTGGTGATCGGCTTGAAGAACTTCATTGGCTCCAGGATCCGGGCCCCCATGCTCAGGTGCTGCTTGATGACGTTCTTCTCCTCCTCCGTGAGGGGGCCGATCTTATGGAGCACTTCATCGGGAAGGCCGATCTTGCCGATGTCGTGCAGGAGCGCCGCTTCACGGATCGCCTCCATCTCCTCACCGGGAAGGCCCATCACCTCGGCCAGCCGGGTCGAGTAGCGGGAGACCCTTTCCAGGTGGCCGGCGGTGTATTCGTCCTTTGTCTCCAGGGCCATGATGAGCGCCTTGGTGACCTCGAGGAAGTTGCCCTCCATCTCCTTATGGGCTTGCCGCAGATCCGCGAGCGCCTTTTCCAGCGCCCTGTTCCTGTCCTCCAGTTCGCCGGCCACGTATTCCAGCGGCTCCTGGGAACCTGCGATCGCGGCCGGATCGGCGACCTCGAGTGCCACACGGTCCGCGGCCGGATCGAAGAGCTCCAGCAGCGCGCGCCCCTTCGCCTTGGCACGGGCGGCGGCCGACTCTGCCGCCCGGATCAGGGCGCCCGGCGTGCGGATCGAGCCCTGATCCGTTGACGCCAGGCCAATGCCCCACGGGGCGGGGCTTGTTTCCACCCGGGCCAGCTCCTGCTGGAGGCGTTGCGCCCATTCCCTGCCCTGCCCGAGGGTCGTCCGCTGGAGGAGTATCCCTACACGGTCCTCGCCCAGATGCCCGATCAGGGACCGGCGCGGCTGCAGCCGCTGCAGGACCTCCGTGAAGGAACGAACCCGCCGGCGTACCTCGCTCCAGTCGGATCCCTGGAGGATCTCGGAGGGAGATTCATAGCGCACCACGGCCACCGCCATCGGCTGGCGTGCGAGGCGCCGGGCGGGCCAGAGGGTCTCGAGGTGGAGGCGAAAATAACGGCTGGTGTATGCCCCGGTGTCGGGATGGGTCACCACGTGGCGATGCAGCCGGACCAGCTGAGCCAGCAGGATCAGGTAGCGGTAGAGGATGCCGGCGCCCCACGCCGACGCAGCAAGGATCAGGATGCTCAGCGATTCGGTGCGGAGGTTGAGGGCCGCGAAGCAGTAGAAGCCGACCAGGGCCGCCACCGCCGCCCACAGGGCGGCGGCCACGGCTCCGATGGCCAGCGGAGCCGCGGTGGTGATGAGGAGGATCGAGGTGACGAAGAGCCAGCCGATCAGGAACAGGGGCAGGAAGCGCGGAGGGTGGATGAAGCGCTCCGACAAGATGGTCAGGATGCCGTTCGCGCTGATGACGACGCCGGGCAGAAGGCCCAGAGGGGTGGGGTAGATGTCGTGGGTGATTTCGCTGGCGGAGCCGACCAGGACGATCTTGTCGCGGATCCGTTCGGGTGCCACCTCACCGCGGAGCACCTGCCAGAAGGAGACGCGCGGGATCTGGCGCAGATTCACCAGGTAGTTGATGGACAGGGCGCCGGGCAGCTCGAGGGGGATCCGCCTTGAGCCGATGGTCAGAGATCGAAGATCAAGGCGCAGCTGATCCGCTGGGATCCCCTGCGCCAGGGTTGCCGAGCGGATCTCAATCGAGTAAATCGGCTCCTCATGGAGGGGGACCCGGATGCCGGCAAAGAGCCTGCGGACGGTCAAATCTACGTCCCGGGGTTTGTTGATCAA
Source organism: uncultured Planctomycetia bacterium (assembly GCA_964343105.1). Classification (GTDB taxonomy): domain Bacteria; phylum Omnitrophota; class Gorgyraeia; order 1-14-0-20-64-10; family 1-14-0-20-64-10; genus CAYFHV01. Next base: position 8,154 of record CAYFHV010000001.1, read on the forward strand.
CCCCACCTGCCCTCCCACCTCGGTAAAGAGCGGCAGAGGGAATACGGGGTCACCGTGCCGGTCCATGTAGCAGGCCAGCAGAACCGGCGGAGCCTGCTGGATCGCCTGGGCGAGGGCCTGGTCGTGGGCCGGCTGGCTGGCGCCCGCCAGGACCAAGTCAAAGGCGACAATCCGGGGAGAGCTTGCGGAGACGCGCGCGAGGAACTCCGCCAGGATGCTGCGCTCCCAGGGCCATTTCTTTCCCATCCTCCGCTGGGACTCCTCGTCAATGGTCACGAGGAGGATGTCCTGCACCTCGGGAGGGGTTGGCCAGAGGCGGTTGCGCAGGCGGCAGTAGCTGTCATACGAGCGAAGCCGCGCCCCCTCGAGGAAGCCGGCAGGGACTAGGATGGCCAGGTAGGCCAGAGAGAGGACCAACCCGATGAAGGCCAGCCGGACCGAATGTTCGAACTTCCCCAACTTCATGTGCGGCCTTTGGTTCCAGGGTAAGCTTATCACAGGGCTCGCGGCGGCGTCAAAGCCTTGACTTTTGATCTTTTGACAGGGTATCTTTGCAAAGGAGGTTCGTATTCCTGGGGAAAACCAGAGAGTCTAGGGCATTTGCGCATTTGACACAAAAGGGGGAGATGCGATGAGCCGAAGGGCCTTCACGGTCTTGGAGATGATGGTGGCGGTGGTGATCATCACGATCCTCGTCTCGATGGCGACGCTGGGTTACCAGGGGTACAGGGACCGTGCGGCGATGCTGGTGGACGAGACGAACCAGAAGATCCTGCAGGGGGCGGTGAAGCTGTACGCCTATGACAACAACGCGCTTCCGGCTTCGCTGAGTGAGCTTCGTCCGGGTGACGTGCAGCGGGCCTACGCGCTGGTGACGAGCGGGAAGGAGCGGTACACCCTTCTGGCGCATCTGAAGGAATCGGTTTGGGGAGGTGTGGCACACGCCCAGGAAGAGGATCGTTTGGAGGGCCGATACTACAACAACGACGCAAAGGTGCTGGACTGCCCGTCGGATTCAACCAGCCCTACTTTGACCGGGGGGGTATCCTACAGCATTGCACCCTTCTGGAGAAATCAGGCGAACAGGACGTTGCGGGCGCTGCTGAATCCGGCCAACGCGGACCGGGAACTTCTCATCGAAGCCGATACGCGGAATGCGGCCGCGCCGGTCTTCCGGCATGGAAGAGGGCGGATTTCCGTTGAGGTCACGGCGGGCGGCACTGTCCGTCGGCGCGAGAAACCTCCAGATGATGGACCGGATGGACCGGGTTGAGGAAGGCGCCGGGGCTTGCTCCATCAGCCCCTCCGGCTCCTGATTAAGACAGCTCAGGCTCCGCGGCTGAGAGCTCCTCCCCCACCCTCCAGAGCTCGAAGAGATCCTCCGGCAGCTCCTCGATGAACAGAGAGGGCCGCATCAGGACCTCTCCCCGCTGATAGCTGTACCGCGTGAGGGGATAGGTCAGATAAAGCTCCCGCTTGGTGCGAGTGACAGCCACGTAGAAGAGCCGCCTCTCCTCCTCCAGGGCGGCCGGGTCGTCCAGGGACTTCGGATGAGGAAACTGGCCCTCGGATAGCCCGATGAGAAAGAGCGCTCCCCACTCCAGACCCTTGGCCTGGTGGATGGTTGAGAGGACGAGGAGCTCGTCCGGCTCCGCCCAGCCCTTGAGCGTCTCCCCCCTGAAGGGTTCCCGGAGCGTCAGGTCCTGCACGAACCGCTCGGCCGATTCGTAGTTCGCCGCCAGGTTGATAAGCTGCTCCAGATCCTCCCGCCGGTCCCGCGCATCCTCGAACCGGCTCTCCAGGGAGGATTCGTAGCCGGAACGCAGGACGGCGAGGAGAAGCGCCGCCGGCTGTCGCTCGGCCCCTGAACCGCTGGAGAGGTCCCGCAAAAGCCGGTTCAGCCGCTCCCAGGATGGACGCGCCCGGACCGGAAGGGTCCCCCCTGCCCTGCCGGAACAGGCCTCCTGGAGTGGATCCGGGCTCCGGGAGATCCAGTCCCAGATCCTTCGGGCGAATGCGGTGCCGATGCCCTCCTGCAGGCGGAGGATCCGTTCCCAGGCCAGCTCATCCCGCGGGTTGATTAGGATCCGCAGGAACGCCAGGACATCCTTGATGTGGGCCTGCTCAAAGAAGCGGACTCCGCCGCGGACGAGGTAGGGGATGTTCCGTTTGGCCAGCTCAAGCTCGAGCTCCGCGGCCTGAAAACGGGCACGGAAGAGCACGGCCATCTCCTTCAGGGGCGTTCCTTCCTCGCGCAGCTCCAGCACCCGCTGGGCCACGAAGCCGGCCTGCTGGCGGGCGTTGTTCAGAGGGACCAGGGCCGGGAGCGCGCCGGTTCCGGAGACGCCGCGCAGCTGCTTGGGGAATTGGTGCTGGTTGAGGGCGATGGAGGAATTGGCCAGCCGAAGGATCTCCGGGGTGGAGCGATAGTTGGTTTCCAGCCGGTGGATCGTGGTGCCTGGAAAGGCGTCGGGAAAGTCCAGCAGATTGCGCAGGTCCGCTCCCCGGAAGGCGTAGATGGACTGCGCGTCGTCCCCGACCACGAGGACATTCCGGTGGAGCGAGGAGAGGGCGCGGATCAGCTCAAACTGCAGTCGATTGGTGTCCTGATACTCGTCGACGAGGATGGTCCGGAAGCGCTGCCCGTACTCCTCCCGCAGGCGGGGATGGTCCGTGAAAAGCCGCAGCCACTCCGTCAGGAGATCATCGTAATCCATGAGATTGCCGCGGAGCTTCCGCTGCCGGTAGGTCTGAGCGACCTGCTCGATGAAGGAGAGCTGATCCAGGAACTGGGGTGCATGGCCGGCGACGACTTCCTCCAGCGGGCGCCGGGTGTTTGCGGAGAGGCTGAACAGCTTTTCCAGCACGGAGGCCTGGGGCAGCCGGGTTTGGGTGAAGTTCGGCTTCAGAGCGCTCCCGCAGGAAGCGATGAGATCCTTCGCGTCCTCTTCATCGAGGATTCCGAACGTGGGGGTGCGGCCCACACATTCGGAATGCCGGCGCAGCAGGAGGTTTCCAACGTGGTGGAACGTTCCTCCCCAGAGCCCCTCCGGCGGGGCGCCGAGGATGCGCTCGACGCGGTCGAGCATCTCACGCGCCGCCTTGACCGTGAAGGTGACAAGAAGGATCTGCGGGGGAGGAACCCCCTGGTCGAGGAGGTAGGCCACGCGGTAAGTCAACGTCCTTGTCTTTCCACTGCCTGGGCCGGCCAGGACCAGGGTGGGGCCGGGCTTAGAGGTAACCACCTGGAGCTGCTCCGGGTTCAGCTCCTTCTCGTAGGGGATGGATCGGCCGCCCTGGACGGGAGGCCTCCGCAGGGTGTATCGCTGAGCCATCAGCCGGTCAGGCAGAGGGCCGCGCTCTCCGCTGGGATCGGGACCTGGCGCGTCGAGGCCTGCGGATGCGGGGACGGCCCCGCGGACGGGATTTCTTCTTGCGGCGCAGCGCCTCCCTGCGCCGGCGCAGGCGGAGTTGCCGCCGCTTGCGGCGACGGAGAAGCTCCAGGCGGCGCCGGCGCCGCTTGGCAGCGAGACGCTGCTTGAGGGCCCGATAGCCGGCCTGGATGGCCGAGCGTTCCTCCTCCTGCAGATGGGTCAGGAATCCGGAGAGTTCGGCCTCGTCCTTGCCCTGGAATTCCTTGAAGAAGACCCCGATCTCGTAGGCGCCATCCGGGTGCGGCTGCGAGAGCTGCTCGCATCGGATGACCGTGCCGTTCGCCACGAGCGGGTTCGCTTTCTCCGGGATGTTGAGAAGGCATTGGACGGACTGAACTTGCGAGACGGAGGAATCGCCGTAAGCGGATACGCCCAGGAGGCTGATGTTTCGGGTAAAGCCACGGATCTCCTGGCCGTTATCACGCAAGACGAACGGCAGCCGGACCTTATAACGGGCGCGAAACCGCCGGTCGGTTCCCCGAAAGGTCATCGGGACCTTGCGCGGTGCGCCTTTCCGGAGGCCCGCCGCCTGCGGCGGCGTGCCCGTAGCTTGCGGGGTAGCTTCACGTGGCAGCTCCTTTTATTTTATTCGAGCGTGCTACACTATAGCACGCTACGGCGGAGGGTGTAAAGGCGTGCCCGAAGAAGATCTCAACGTGGGGTTGACCTCCTTCATCCGCGGGGTGCCGCAGATTGTACCGGAGAGCTGGTGTCAGGAATGCCGGATCTGCTGTCGCTTCCCGGAGCAGGAGGGTGTCCAGCTGCCGACGTGGTCCGCCCGGGAGGCGGGATGGATCCCTTCTCAGGCGGGGGGACGGGGCTGGCTGAAGGCCGAATCCGGCGGTCCCTCGCTGATTCCCCAGCTCCAGAGATGCGCCGCGGACCTGCACTGCCCCGCTTTCTCTCACGAAGGGAATCGCTGCACCATCCACCCCCTCCGTCCGCTGGACTGTCGGATCTATCCCTTCGCCCTTGCGCGGACGGCCGGCGGATCGCAGACGCTGTTGGCCATGGATATGAAGTGCCCCTACGTCCAGGCGCACGGATCCGATCCGGAGATGGCGGCCTATGCGCAGCGATTGGCGGAGTACCTGGACAGCCCGGCGGGGCTGGCTTACGTCGAGGAAAACCCTCGGGTCGTCGGAAGGTTCTGGCCGGAGTTTGTGTCGGCTGCACCCCTTCCCCGCCTGGGGGCTCAGACCGCGGGCGCGGGACGGCCACTGCATCCGGCGCTTGCGCCCCTCACCGAGCGGGAGTTTCCTCTTCTGGAGGAGGCGGTGAGGAAGGGGGGGCACTGCTTCTCCGTCTACGCGCCTGCGGCGCTCCTGGGGTGGCGGGATCTCGCCCGATACGGGTGGACGGAGGTGAACGGCAGCTTTTGCCTGGTTGCCGAGGAGGGAGGCGGCTATTACATGCCCCTTCCCCCACTGGGAGATCGGCCGGACGCAGAGGCCTTCCGGCGCGCCTGGGATCTGCTGACCGAGCTGAACGGGGGAAGCGGCGTTTCCCGGATAGAGGGGATTGAACCGTGGGAGGTCTCGCGCTGGGCGGAAGCCGGATTTTCCTGGAGAATCGCTGAAGAGGAGTATTTCTACCGAACGGAGGAGCTCGTGAATCTTCGGGGGGATCGCTACCGCTCTCAGCGCTGGGCAGCCAACCGCTGTCTGCGGGAGGCCCGTCCCCATCTTCGCCCTTTCCGGGAGCAGGATCTTGTCCCCTGTCTGCAGCTCTACACGCAGTGGGCGATCCGGCAGCAGGCGCGCCATTCGGAGGACGGCCGGTTTCGAAGCTGGATCCGGGACGGCCTTTTCTTCCAGCGGCGCCTGATGATGGACTGCGGGAAATTTCAGCTGGCGGGGATGGTTGCGGAGAGTGGAGGATCGATTAGGGGTTATACCTTCGGCGCGCCGGTTTCTCCCCTCGTTTTCTGCGTTCTTGCGGAGATCACCGACCGGACCGTCCCGGGGCTCTCCGCGCTGCTTTCACGGGAATTCTGCCGGATCTTCCGCCGGCATCCCTGGATGAACGCGATGGGAGATGGGGGGTTTGAGGGCCTGCGCCGCGCGAAGCTCAGCTACCGGCCGGCCGCTCGCTTCGGCCCGGTCGTGGTGGACCGGAGGGACTCCTCTTAAGGAGAGGGACATTAGGGAGAACCATGGGTTCTCCCTAAACCACTGCTTTGATGGCTAGCGATTCTCGCATCCTCCACTAAGCCGAGAGGCATACCACGGTTGCCTGAGGGACGATGCCATCAAAGCAGTGGACCGGAGGGGATTCGAACCCCTGGCCTCGTGAGTGCGATTCACGCGCTCTCCCAACTGAGCTACCGGCCCGAATTCCCGGCGATGGGTCACCGCTTGTCGCTGGCGGCTCGAATGAGGCTGGAGAGTTCCTCCGCGTCAGGAGACCGCCGGCGGATCTCCTCCCAGGTCACGAGTTGTTTGAGGTAAAGCTCCGTGTAGGACTGATTCATCGTCCACATGCCGAACTTCCTCCCCGTCTGGATGACCGACCGGAGCTGCTCGAGCTCGTTCTCCCGGATGAGGTTGCCAACGGAAGGGGTTACCGGCATGACCTCGCAGGCCGGCACCCTTCCCTGCCCGCTGGCCCGCGGCAGAAGGCGCTGGACCACGACGCCCACCAGCACCAGGGAAAGCTGAAGCCGGATCTGCGCCTGCTGGTAGGGCGGGAAGACATCCACGATGCGCTGAATGGCGTGGACCGCGTCCGATGTGTGCAGGGTGGTCAGGACCAAGTGCCCGGTCTCCGCCAGGGTGAGGGCGGCGGACATGGTGTCCAGGTCCCGCATCTCGCCGATCATGATGACATCGGGATCCTCCCGAACCAGATGCCGCAGCGCCTCGTGAAATGAGACGGTGTCCACGCCGACTTCCCGCTGGTTGATGGTCGCCTTCTTGTGGCGATGGAGGTACTCGATCGGATCCTCCACGCAGAGGATGTGGCAGTTGCGCTGGCCGTTGATGGTTCCGAGCATCGCCGCCAGCGTGGTGGATTTGCCGCAGCCGGTGGGGCCGCTCACGATGAAGAGACCTGTCGGCCGGCTCGCAAAATCGTTCAGGATTTCGGGCAGGCCGAGCTCCGGGATGGAGGGGATCTCGAAGGGGATGACCCGGATGGCGGCGGCGACCGACCCCCGCTGGCGGTAGAGATTGACCCGGAAGCGGGAGAGGCCCCGGATGCTGTAAGCGGTATCCAGCTCCCGATCCTGCTTGAAGCGGGCAATCTGCTCCGGCAGGAGCATCTGGAAGGCGAGGGTCTCCGCTTCCTCGGAGGTGAGGGGGGAACCGGGGAGCGGCGTGAGGATCCCGTCAATCCGAAGCTGGGGTGGTAGGCCGACGGTCAGGTGAAGGTCGCTCGCCCTGCGATCAACGGCAGCCTTGAGGAGCTCCTGGATGGAGGACATGTCCGGGAGGGCGGCTACTGATCCCGGAGGAGATGGTTTCCGCCGAATGCCCTTCCGTTGAAGGCTTGGTCCACCTCGATTGTCGTCCCGTGGTGTCCGCCTCCCCCGGTTCGCGTCGCCCGGGCGGTGAAGGTGGTCGCGGCGAACGCCGGGGTCGAAAAGTCCCAGTAGGTGTTTGTATTTCCCGGATCGGGATCGGTGAGGTAGCGCCCGGGCACAAGGTCCTCCCGGAGCCGGCCGTAGCTGTTTTCATCCAGCCGGTACATCCTTTCGGCCTCGAAGATGGCGGCCAGAACCGACTGGCCGTCCCTCACCCTGCCCCTTTCGAGGGCACGAGAGAAATTGGGAATGGCCACTGCGGCCAGGATGCTCAAGATCACAATGGCGGCCAGGAGCTCAAGGAGGGTGAAGGCAAGCAAAGGGCGTGATACCGGAGGTCGCATCGGTATGCTCGTTCAGCCCCGGCTTTGGACGGCCTGGCGACCTGACGCGATCAGGGGCCGAGGCCGCCCACGCTGAAGGTCCTGCGGCCGTCGTTCGTTATGGTCCCTGTCACGGTGAGGCCCGCTGCTCCGCCCACCCCGGTCGCTGCGACGCCGCAGGCCGTCCCGGCAACGGTCGGGGCACCGAAATTGTAATTGGCGCTGGTCGGCGTAGAGACCATAAGATTCGCAAACGCGGCCGCGTACTCGGCGTGCTCCCCGTAGTACAGCAGCTCCGCCGTCAAGACAGCCCCGATGATGTTCTCGGCTTCGGCGACGCGAGAGCGACGGATCATCTTACCGAACTGGGGAAGCGCAACGGTGGCCAGGATGCCGACGATGATCACCACCACCAAAAGCTCGAGCAGCGTGAAACCGAACGACCGTGAACGCTTCATGGAACCCTCCTTTGTTTTTATGGCGTCTGGCGCCATCTGGTTGCTGAAGTGTATCAAGGCCCCACTGCCTTGTCAAGCGGTTCAAACCCTGAAGGCCCCCTTTTCTTCCAGCCCGGGCCGACGGGAAGGGCCCTTTTGCCTCTTTTACCCTCTGATCACCTGCGTCATCTGGAAGATCGGCAGATACATGGAGATGACGAGGGTGCCGATGACGAGGCCCATCCCGATCAGCATCACCGGCTCGAGGAGCGCGGTCATGCGGGTGATCGCGGTGCCGACCTGCTCCTCGTAATACTTGGCGACCTCGTCCAGCATGTCGGGCAGCTTCCCGGTCTGCTCACCCACTGCCAGCATCTGACCCACCATGGGGGGGAAGACGTCGGTCTGGGTGAGGGGCTCAACCAGCGGGCGGCCTTCCCGGACGCCGGAGCGCATCTGCTCGATGACGGATGCCATGACCTTGTTGTCGCAGGTGACGATGGTGATCTCCAGGGCGTGGAGGATGGGCACGCCTGCGCGCAGGAGGGTGCCCAGGTTGGAGGAGAACTGCTCCGCCGAGGCGCCCTGGAAGATGGGGCCGAAGATCGGCATCTGGAGCTTGAAGCGGTCCAGCTGCCACCGGCCCGGCTTGGTTTTCACGTAGTTGGAAAGGAGGAACCCCGCGGCGAACCCGCCGCCCAGCAGGAACAGGATGTATTTCTTCAGCGCGTTGGAGAACGCGATCACCATGCGGGTTAAGAGCGGCAGCTGGGCTCCGAAATTGGCGAACATGCCGCCAAAGGTTGGGATGATCTTGAGGGTGAAGATGAAGATGGCGGCGATCGCCACGCAGAGCAGCATAGAGGGATAGATGAGAGCGGAAATCACCTTCGCCTGGATTGCCCCCATCTTCTCGAGATGCTGTCCGATCTGCGCCAGGGCCTTGGTGAGCTGCCCCGAGGCCTCCCCCGTTTCGACCAGACTGATCCAGAAGGGGGAGAAGATGGTGGGATGCCTGGCGATGGCGTCCCGAAAGGTCGATCCGCCTCGGATGTCCCGCGTGATCTCCAGGGTGGCGTTGCTGAGCTTCTGTGACCGGACCTGGGTCGCCACCGTTTCCAGGGCGCGCAGCAGCGGAAGCCCCGCTTCCGTCATGGCGGCCAGGGAGCGGGCGAAGATCACCAGATCCGGCGGCTTGACCCCCTTATGGAGCCGCCGGGCCCCCGCCCGAAGCGTCGTCGGTCCAAACGCCTCCTTCTCCCGGACGGAGACAACGAGGAGCTCCCGGTTCTGCAGGATGGTGACCGCCTCGTCCTGCGTGGGGGCCTCTACGACCCCTTCTTCTGAGCGGCCTCGCTGCGTCCTGGCCTGATAGGCGAAGTGCGGCACCGGCTCAGCCCTCGGCGAAGGTGGTGCTGAACACCTCCTCCAGCGAGGTGGTCCCGGCAGCGGCCTTCTCCAGCCCGCTCTCAAACAGGGTCTTCATCCCCTCCTGGCGGCCGGCCTTCCGGATCTCCTCCGCGGAGGCCCGCTGAACGATGAGCTCGCGGACCGGATCGGTGACGCGGAGCACCTCGTAGATGGCCATCCGGCCCCGGTACCCCACGTTCCGGCAGGCCTTGCAGCCCTTGGCACGATAGTACTTGCCAGCCGGCAGCTTGGCCTGTTCCTTGGTGGCCGCGTCCGGCTCAAAGGGCTCCCGGCATTCCGGACAGAGGCGGCGGACGAGCCGCTGGCCGATCACGAGGAGCAGCGACGGGGACAGGAGAAACGGCTCGATCCCGAGGTCCACCAGGCGGGTGACTGCCGAAGGGGCGTCGTTGGTGTGCAGCGTGGAGAGGACCAGGTGCCCGGTGAGGGCGGCCCGGACGCAGATCTCCGCGGTCTCCAGATCGCGCACCTCCCCCAGCATGATGATGTCTGGATCCTGGCGGAGGAAGGCGCGTAAGCCGGCCGCGAAGGTGAGACCGATGGTGGGCTTGGCCTGAACCTGGTTGATCCCCTCCATCTTGTATTCCACCGGGTCCTCAATGGTCAGGAGATTCTTGGCCGGATTCTTCAGCTGGGTGAGGATCGTGTAGAGGGTGGTGGACTTGCCGCTTCCGGTGGGTCCGGTGATGAAGATGAGGCCGTAGGGGGCGCGGATCGTCCGTCCGACATCCTCGAGGGCCCTTCCCTCCAGACCCAGCGCCTTGAAGTCGGTCACCAGGTTCCCTTTGTCCAGAAGGCGGATGACGACCTTCTCCCCGTAGACCACCGGGATCGTCGAGACCCGCATGTCGATGGTGCGCTCGCCGATCTTGACGCTGAATCCACCGTCCTGCGGCAGCCGCTTCTCGGCGATGTCCATCCGGGCAAGGATCTTGACCCGGGAGACCATGGCGGGCAGGAGGTGGGCTGCCGGCGGATCCACGGCCTGCAGGACGCCGTCGATCCGCAAGCGGATCGAGATCCGGGCCATCTGCGGCTCGATGTGGATGTCGCTGGCGCGCGAGTTGACGGCTTCCAGCATCAGAAGGTCCACGATGCGTACGACCTGGGCCTCCCCCGCCTGCTTGCCCAAATCCTCCACGGTGGCCGCGGAATCCTCGGGCCTCCACTCCTCCACCTGCTCCACGGAGCCGGGGGCGGCGGCCTGGCCGGTGCCCTCGTCGTAGCTGCCCGCAACCGCCTTCTTCAACAGATCGAGCTTGCCGTAGGCGCCCTCGATGCCCCGCTCAATGTCGCCGGGCGTGGCGATGACGGGCCGGATCTGGCATCGGCTGATGCGCCGCAGGTTGTCAATCAAGATGAGATCCAGCGGATCGGCCATCGCCACGGTCAGCTCGTTGTTGGACTTCGCAACGGGCAGGATCAGCTGCTTGCGGACCATCTCCTCGGTGAAGATCCTCTTGAGGGCCGGCAGGGATGCCTGGGTGATGTCCTGCTCGGTCAGCTGCCGGTACGGCATGCCGAGCTGCCGGCCCAGCACCTCGGCCAGCTGCACGTCCGTGACAAGCTTCAGCGCGACGAGCGCCTCCCCGAGTCTTTTCCCGGTTCCCTTCTGGAGCTGAATGGCCTCCTGGATCTGGGCCTCGGTGACCAGCCCTTCCTTGACGAGGATGTCTCCCAGGCGAAGGTGTGTCTTAAGGGCCATCCGCTTATCGGACGATGTTGTCGACCGTCTCCACGATGGCCCGCTCCTTGAGGATGCGCTTGCGATATCCCTGAAGGTACCGCTGTTCCTTCTCCGAGAGAGGCGTCTGTTCCCTCTCGCGGGCAAAGGCCGGCCGGGGCTCGATGGAATCCTCCTCCAGGATGTGTGGCGTGATGAAGAGGAGGATCTCGGTGTTCTTCCGCTCCGTCTCGCTTCGTTTGAAGGGCAGTCCCACGATGGGAAGATCCCCCAGACCCGGCACGCGGCGGTTGGCGTCGGTGTTCTCCGTGGAGATGAGCCCCGCGATCATGGCGGTCCCGGAGCTGGGCACCATCACGGTGGTCCGGGCCAGGCGCCGGTTGGGGTCCTGGAACTTGGAGTTGAAGGAGGAGAGGATGACCCGGGAGACCTCCGGCTCGATGATCATCGTGACGTACTTGCCGTCGTTGACCATGGGGGTCACCCGCAGGATGGTTCCGACGGTCGTCCGCTCCGGCTCCTCGAAGCTTCTGCCGGTCTGCGTCTCGGAGGAGGAGGTGACACCGGTTACCGGCTCGGCGATGATCCGAACCTCCGCCACCTCGCCGGAGAGGGTCAAGAGCCGGGGCCTGGCCAGGAACTTCACGTCCTTTTCCGTCGCCAGGAGCTTCAGAAGGATGCTCGCGTCCTGCATGGAAAAGGTGCCGAAGGTGTTGGTTTCCGTGGCTCCGTCCAGCAACCCCAGGGACAGGGGGAAGAAGCTGGTTCTCTTGGGCGGAGTATAGGAGGCGAGCTGGCCGGTGGAGGTGCCGTACTCGATCCCGATGCGCCGCAGCGTGTCCAGCGTCACCTCGAGGACCTCTGCCTCGATGAAGATCTGCCTGGGCTTGGTGTCCAGCTGGGCGACCGTCTCCGCAATGGTTGCCATCCGCTCGGGGATGTCGGTCACGATCAGGGAATTCGTCCGCGGATCAGCGACCACCGAACCATGCTCGGTCAGCAGGGCGCGGATGATGGCGAGCAGCCCTCCTGCCCCTGGCTGGCCCGTGCCCCCGATCGCTCCACCGGCGGCGCCACCCGTTGAGGTGCTGGTTGTTCCCTCCGCCCCTCCGAGGGTCTCCTTGATCAGAGAGCCGGAAAGGCCGAAGGTCGGCAGGATCTCGCCGGCGGTGGGGACCACGCGCGCGTACCGGAGCTGGAACACCCGGGTGATCGTCTCCACCTTGGGCGCCCCGGACTCGGTGACGACATACAGGTTCTTTCCCTGCCTGGTATTGAGCGACAGGCTGTGGGCCCGGAGGATCGCCTCCAGGGCGTCGTGGATCGGGACCTGGTCGAGGTACAGGGTCACCAGCTTTTCCCGCACCGCCTCGGAGGCGACAAAGTTCATGCCGGACTGCTTGGACAGCAGCTTCAGCACATCCTCCAGATAAGCCTCGGTGACGTCCATGGAGATGGTCGGCGCCTTGTCCTGGTGCTGGAGCTGGGCATGGGTCGGGGCCGAGGCCCAGAGGGCCACGCCGATCAGGAACGCTGCGGAGAGAGTTCGACGCATGAGCATTTTGCCTCCCATTTTCCGTTTCTCATTTCTTTTGACCCTTCTGCCTGCTCGATTCCCGAGGTCGGACAAGGAGTTCCTTGCCATCCACCGAGACGGTGACCCCCTCCCGAGAAATCGCCACGATCTTCGCCCCGTCCACCTCATCGCCGACGGAGTAGGCCTTCCGGTTGATGATCGCCTGGGGCTTGGCGACGCCCCAGAAGATCCCCTGAAGCTGCAGCTCCTCTGCGCCGGCGCTCGGCCCGGGAGCGGGACTGGCGGGCAAGGGCGGGCGTGTGGTCTGAGCGGCCAGCTGCTTTTCCAACTCGAGCTGACGGGCCCTCTCCTGAAGCTTGCCGAACAGAGGTCCCGGCAACTCAAAGGGGTTGCGGCCCGGATTCGGAGGCGCCTTGGGAGGGGCGGGGCTTGGAGTCGCCGCCGGCGTCTCCTCCGAGGGGACCTCTGCCTTGGACGGGGCGGGGAGCGGAAGGAGCCCGGGTCCGGACGGGGATGGGGATTTGGATCGCGTGTTGGCCCAGATCAGGCCGAAAAGGATCAGCAGAAGGACAACAGCGAACTGCAGGATGCGGGTCTTGCTCACCGCTTGATCTCCTTGAGCGCGATCGATGCCACGACGATTCGAACCCGCTGTCGAGCCCATTCCTCTGGTTTCAGGACCTCCAGGTCGATCGGCTGTCCCATCTCCAGCTCTTCCACCATCAGGAGAGGCCGGTGGCTCTCCGCAGCGTCGAGAAAGAGAAGCAGGTTCCGGAAGCTGGCCGTGGCCACCACCTCAATCTGGAGCTTCAGGTAAGGCTCAAGGGGCACCTCATCGCGGGGCACGACCGACTCGATGTCGAGGCCGTAATCCGTCGCCAGCCGCGTGATCTCGCTGGTGAGGGCAGGCGTCTCTCCCTGGAGCAGGAGGTCCTTCTCAAGGGCGTTGAGCTGCCTCGAGGAGCTGCCGATCTGCAGGAGCAGCTCACGGCGCTGGAGCTCCTCACTCAGCGTCCCGCTCAGCCTCTGCCGCCGCGTCGTCCAGGGTCCCTGGATGAAGACAAAGCCGGTCAGCAGGGTGCCCAGCAGGAAGGCCGCCGTGATGAAGGTCAGGGCCTGCGTCCGCGTGATCCGGTTGAAGAACTCCCCGAGCTGTTCCTGCCAGGCGGGTCTTCCCTTCGGTTTCATCGTGTCACCCTGCGGAGGGGTCCGCCCGACCGGGACTCGGTCTCCCGGAACTTGAGATCCTCGGGGTTTGTGCAAGCGGTGAGGCTGAAATCGGTGGTCTCCTCGGTGAGAAAGCTGCCCCGCTGGACGGAGTCGAGCGAGAAGGCGCTGAAGCCGACCTTGACGACGGCATTCTCCCTCAGGGTGGCGAGAAAGACGTTGATCCTGTCCAGCTCCTTGTCGCGGTTGCCGGCGAAGGCGCTTCCCTGAATCCGCAGGATACAGCGCTGGTCAGACGGAAGGGCCCCTCCCTCCTTGGCCTCGAGCCGGTTCCACAGGGCGGCATGGCGGATCCAGGCCTCTGAGGGGATGGCGTTGCCCAACTCAACCATCAACGTGGAAATCTGGAGCGCGGGCTCCGAAGCCTGCTTCAGGAACTTCAGCATCCGGGTGGCCTTGAGCTGTTCATCCTGGAGCTGCGGGTTGCTCGCCTGGGCGGAAATCTGCGGAAGTTGAATCTGCTGGAGCTTGCAAGCGGCGATCTTCTCCTCCAGGACACCCAGGTCCTGGAGGGAGAAGGCGTACCAGCCGGCGAGCAGGGCGCAGGCCAGCGCAGCTTCCACGACGACCGGCTTGAGGAGATCCTTGGTCTGGCTTCTCTGCTCGGGCGGCAGGAGGTTGATCTCCCCTGCCCTCTTCTCAAGGCCGCGCATGGCCAGGCCCGCGGCGGTCCAGAGCCCTTCCGGAACCGACCTGGCTCCCGCCACTCTGCGAAAGGGATCCCCCAGCTCCACCGGCAGGTCGAGGGCCTGGGAGAGTTCCTGCACCCGCTTGGGATCGATCGCCCTTCCGAAGAGGATCACCTTGGAGACCGCGGGCTCCCCGAGGAACCGGCGTCGGTAGTAATCCACCGACACCCGGGTTTCAGTCACCAGCGCCTCGAGGAGCTCCCCGGAGGGTCCCTCGGCGCCCGGCGCCGGCGCGCTGAGGATCGTCACGTTGCGGCTCAGATAGAGCAGATCTTCCCGCGCGATGCTGATCGTGGCATTGTCCCTCTCCACGGACAGCACGGCGCAGACCTGGCCTGGTGGAAGCTGGCCGCTTTGGCGGACAAGCCGGGCCAGGCTGATGGAGGCCGGCTCCAGCGACAGAGGGGTCAGGCCGGCGGAGGAGAAGAGGGATCCGTAGGAGGCAAAGGCCGTCTTCTTGATTCCGAAGTACATGACCCGCATGAGATTCGGGTCGGTCCTGCGGAAGACGGCGTGGTAGTCGGTGATCAGCTCTTCCGGCTTGAAGGGGAGATACTTCTTTGCCTCGAAGGCGATCGCCATTTTCCTCTCGCGCGGGGGAATGGCCGGCATCTGGAAGTAGCGGATGACGACCGATTCCGGCGCCACGGCGATGTGCGCCTTCGGGGCGGCAACGCCCATGCGGGTGAGAACGGTCCGGATCGCCATGGCAATGGATTCCAGATCGTTCGCTCCGGCGGCTGGCGCCGGTCCCTCCGGCTCGCCCGTTGCAGGCCCTTCTACCCGGACCAGGCTGCGCCATGAGGCCTGAGCGGGGATCTTCGCCGACGCGAAACTGACCAGCGACGGACGGGCGAAGGTGCCTGACAGAAGCGCCACGTCCAGGTTCTCGGTTCCGACGTAGATTCCCAGGGAGTTAGCCATCGCTCAGCGCCCCATGATCCTCCTCAGGCGCTGGATCTCCTCATCGGTGTATTCCCTCCAGTGGTTCAGCCGATTGCGTGCGGCCTTCGGGAAAACGCCCCGCGCCTCGTACCGGAGGAGGGTCTGCTTGGAGATTCCGAGTGCATCGGCCACCTGGGTCGCCGTGAAGAACGCTCTCTTTTGCAACGCCTTCCGTCGCATGGGATCTCTTGATACCGCCTGATACGCCTTGTACGTATTTTGCAGTAGCATACCCACCCCGGCGGAAGCTGTCAACGGATTTCTCAGAGATTTCTCAGAGAGAGGACTCCAGCCACTTTAAATAGTCCCGCTCGGCGTGGGAGATGGGAAGCGCCAGGTATTCCGGAACCTCATACGGGTGAAGCCGGCGCAAGGTCTTCCAGAGGGAGGGCAGTTTCTCCTGTCGTGTCTTGATGAACAGGAGGGCTTCCCTTCCCCGCTCGACCTTCCCCTTCCAGCGGTAAATGGAGCGGATCCCGGGGAGGACATTGACGCAGGCCGCGAGGCGCTTCTCCACGAGCCGCTGGGCGAGTTGGGCAGCTTGCTGGGCGGACCCGCAGGTGGTCAGGAGGAGAACGATCTTTCGGGCAGGCTGGACCGGGGCCTTCCTCACGGACGGCGGAGGGTGAGGAGAAAATCCTTCCCTTCCTCCCGGACGATCACGTGCCCCTCGCGGGCAAGCCAGCCCACGCTCATGAGGATGGAGTCCCTCGCGTGATGCGGAATCTCCGAAACCAGGCGGGAGAAGGACACCTCCCCGTGCTGGTCGAGGACCTGCCACACCTCGCCCGCCACAATCCCCAGTTCCGTGATCATCGAATGGCCTTCATGAGTCGAGTCTACCGCGTTTGCCCGGGGTTGTCAGCCTGCTTTGCCTCGGTGGCGATGTGCACCTGGGAGATCCCGAGGGTTCGGCAGGCGTCCCAGACCTCCACGATCCGCCCCATGGAAGCCTGCCGGTCGGCCCGGATGAGAACCGGCTGTTTTGAGGATGCGGCGGAGGCGAGCCGGCTCTTGAGCTCATTCAAGGTGACCACGGCCTCACCAAGGTAGAGTCGGTCGCCCCGGGAGACGGTGATCTGAACGTTCTCCTTTTGGACCACCTCGGAGCTCACGGTCTTGGGCAGATGGATGCGCACGCCGGGCAGGAAGACAAAGGAAGAGGTCAGCATGAAGAAGATGAGCAGCAGGAAGACCGTGTCAATGAGGGGAGTCAGGTCGGGGCTGTACGAGGAATAGAGGAGGGTCCGCTGCAGGCGCCGGGGTCGGCGGGCCGCCTCAGCCGGCATGGGCCTCGTCCCCGGAGAGGAGGTCGGCCAGCTCCAGCGCAGCCGCCTGCAGGTTGTTGGCGAAGTGACGGAGCCGGTAGGTCAGGTAGTGATAGACGGCGTAGGCGGGAATGGCCAGCAAGAGCCCGAAAACCGTGGTTAAGAGCGCCTCCCAGATTCCGCCGGCCAGGTCCCCGGGGTTGACCGGATGAACGGTGGTGGCCTTCTCCTGGATTACCTGAAAACAGCGGACCAGACCGGTCACGGTTCCCAGGAGGCCCAGCAGCGGGGCCAGCTGCGCGATGCTGCCCAGGATCGGCAGGTGCCGCTCGAGCGAGGGCAATTCCAGCGCGCCCTCCTCCTCAATCCGCTCCAGGATTTCCTGCCGGGGGCGGCCGTTGCGGCGCAGGGCCGCCCGAAGCATCCGGGCGAAAGGGCCCCTGCCGGACTGGGAAAGCTCCCGGACGCGGGCAAGCTGGCGGCTCCGGATAGCCTCGGTGACCACCGGGAGGAGATTCGGGAGCTCCTCCTCGGCACGGCCCAGGACGAAGAAGCGCTCGATGGCGATGGCGAGGGCGGCGATCGAGCAGACCAGGATGGGCCACATGACCGGTCCACCGCGTTGGAACAGTTCGAACAGGGAGGGGCTGCTGCTCATCGCTCCGGCTGACGCCTCCGCTCTCGGGGCGGAACCGAGGGTTCCATCCCCGGCAGTCGCCGTGCGACGAAGAAGGAGCACGCGCTTGGCGACGCCGGCGAGAAGGTGAGCCGGCAGACTCCTTCAAGGAAGGCGAGGGGCGAACCCCCTCGCGCACCCCTGAAGGCTGGGAATCTGTACGCTCGGAAGCGCGACTTCGCCTTCATGCGACAGGGTCCACTATAGCAGAGGGGCGGGC
This sequence comes from uncultured Planctomycetia bacterium, assembly GCA_964343105.1. Taxonomy (GTDB): domain Bacteria; phylum Omnitrophota; class Gorgyraeia; order 1-14-0-20-64-10; family 1-14-0-20-64-10; genus CAYFHV01. The sequence goes on from CAYFHV010000001.1 coordinate 25,548, forward strand.
GCGGTTCAACAGCGGCCCGAGGAACTGGCCGGTATAGGAATCCTTGCACCGGCTGATCTCCTCCGGGGTGCCGCACGCCACCAGCCTTCCCCCCTCCGCGCCGCCCTCGGGCCCGAGATCGACAATGTGGTCCGCGGTCTTGATCACGTCCAGGTGGTGCTCGATCACGAGGACGGTGTTTCCCTGGTCGACGAGCGCGTGCAGCACCTGGAGGAGCTTCTCCACATCGGCCAGATGGAGGCCGGTGGTCGGCTCGTCGAGGATGTAGAGGGTCTTGCCGGTGGCGCGATGGGACAGCTCCGTGGCGAGCTTGACGCGCTGGGCCTCACCCCCCGAGAGGGTGGTTGCCGGCTGGCCCACCTCGATGTAGCCGAGGCCGACCTGCACCAGGGTCTGGAGCCGGTGCTTGATCCTCGGGATGGCCTGGAAGAGCTGCAGGGCATCCTCCACCGTCATCTGCAGGACGTCGGAGATGGACCTGCCCTTGTAGAGGACCTCCAGGGTCGCCTCGTTGAAGCGTTTGCTCTTGCAGACCTCGCAGGTGACGTAGACGGCGGGAAGGAAATGCATCTCCACGCGGATCACCCCCTCCCCCTGGCAGGCCTCGCAGCGCCCTCCCTTGACGTTGAAGCTGAATCGGCCGGGCCGGTAGCCGCGCGCCTTGGCCTCCGGCAGGCGCGCGAAGAGCTCCCGGATGTCGGAGAAGACCCCGGTGTACGTGGCCGGATTGGAGCGAGGCGTGCGGCCGATCGGGTCCTGGTCGATGACGATCGCCTTGTCGATCTGCTCGATCCCCAGGATCCGGTCGTGCGCGCCCGGCTTCAGGCGCAGGCGGTGAAGCCGCCTGGCAAGGGCACGGTACAGGATCTCATCCACCAGCGTGGATTTTCCTGATCCTGAAACGCCGGTGACGCAGGTGAAGCTCCCCAGAGGGATCCGGACGGAGAGGTTCCTCAGGTTGTGCTCGCGGGCGCCCAGGATCTGCAGGCAGGGACGGTTCCGCGTCGGCCGCCGGGTCTGAGGCAGCGGGATGGAGCGCTCTCCCCTCAGGAATTGGGCGGTGATGGAGCGAGGGGATTTCAGGATCTCCTCCGGCGGGCCGGCTACCACCACCTCCCCGCCGTGCCGGCCTGCCCCGGGCCCGAGATCCACCACAAAATCGGCGGAACGGATGGTGAACTCATCGTGCTCGACCACCACCACCGTGTTCCCCAGGTCCCGCAGCGCCTTGAGCGTCTGCAGGAGCCGGCGGGTGTCGCGGGGGTGCAGGCCGATGGAGGGCTCATCCAGGACGTAGAGCACCCCGACGAGCCCTGCCCCGATCTGCGTCGCCAGCCGGATCCGCTGGGCCTCTCCCCCGGAGAGGGTGCTGCTGGGCCGTTCCAGACTGAGATAGTCCAGCCCCACATCCACCATGAAGCGCAGCCGCATCCGGATCTCCTTGATCACCTGGGAGGCGATGGCCTGCTCGCGGGGGGAGAGCTGGAGGGAATCGAAGAAGCGGAGGCATTCCCGGACGGTCATGCGGCCGACCTCGACGATCGAGCGCTCCTGCACCGTGACGGCTGTCGCCTCCGGCTTGAGCCGCGTCCCCCGGCACGCCGGGCAGGGCTGCACGGACATGTACTTGGCGATCTCCTCCTTGACGAAGTCGGAGTCGCTTTCCCGGAAGAGGCGCTCGAGGCCCGGGATCACCCCTTCAAACGGCCTCCCCCAGATCTCGACCTCATTGGAACCGTAGAGGATCTTCCGGCGGACCGACTCGGACAGCTTCCGGAACGGGACGGAGAGGTCGAGGTCGGTCTCGCGTGCGAATTCCCTCAGGAGGGCGCGATGGTACAGGATGTACCCGCGGCCGCCTCGCCTCCACGGCTCCAGGGCCCCCTCCTGGATCGATTTGGAGGGATCGGGCACCACCAGCTCGCGGTCCACCTCCGGCTTTGTCCCCAGCCCGTGGCAGGAGGGGCAGGCCCCGTAGGGGCTGTTGAAGGAGAAGAGACGCGGCTGCAGCTCGGCGATCGAGATCCCGCAGCGCGCGCAGGCGTACTGCTCGTTGAACAGCCAGCCCCCGGATCGGGGCCTGGCGGCGGGCTGGACGAGCACGATGCCCTTGCCGACCTTGAGGGCGGTCTCGATCGACTCGGTGAGGCGCTGGCGCACGGCCGGTGAGGGCTGAAGGCGGTCCACGACGACCTCGATGGTGTGCGCCTTCTTTGCGTCGAGCGGGATGGGGGAGCCCACCTCGGCCAGGGCGCCGTCCACACGGACCCGGACGAAGCCCTCCTTCTGAACCTGCCGGAACAGCTCCTGGTACTGGCCCTTGCGGCCGCGGACCAAAGGGGCCAGGATGAGGACCGATTCGCCGGACGGCTGGCGCAGGAGCTGGTCCACGATCTCCTGAGCGGACTGGCGCTGGATCGTGCGGTTGCAGCGGGGACAGTGCGGGATCCCGATCCGCGCGTAGAGGAGGCGCAGGTAGTCGTAGATCTCGGTCTGCGTCGCGACGATGGAACGGGGATTGCCGCCGGCAGTCCGCTGCTCGATGGCGATGGCGGGGGCCAGCCCCTCGATCCGCTCGACGTTGGGCTTCTGGAGCTGCTCCAGGAATTGGCGCGCGTAGGCGGAGAGGGATTCGACGTAGCGCCGCTGGCCCTCGGCGTAGAGGGTGTCAAAGGCCAGCGAGGACTTCCCGGATCCGGACAGACCGGTGAACACGATGAGGGAATTGCGCGGGAGGGTGAGGTCAATCCCCTTGAGGTTGTGTTCCCGCGCGCCGCGGATGATGATGGGTGATAGGGACATGGGAGAAACCGATTGAAATGGCACCCCGCCGGCACAGGATCGTCCGGCGGGGTGCGGTGTGAACGACGAGCTTCGGCAGCGCTCTAGCGCCGGCGCCGGCCCGGACGCGCCATCTTGGCCGCGGAGACGTCACCCTGCTTGTCGATGAAATACAGGTAACCCTCCTTCCGCTTGATGCCCAGCTTCTGGACCTTCTGGGGATGCCCCCCCTTCTTTCCCCCTCGCGCCATCTTGGCCCGGGAGATGTCTCCCTGTTTGTCGAGGTAGTAGAGGAACCCCTTCGCCCGCTTGATTCCTGCCTTAGCTACTTTCTGAGCCATTTTTCCTGTTCACCCCCTTTCCTCTGTTTTTCGATCAGCTGTTTTCGATCAGGTTCCCACCTGCACCGGCTCGAGGATTCGAGCCAGCATGGCGGTGGCAGACTGCATGGCCAAACGGCTGGTCCTCGGGTTCTCCGACGGCCGGTTTTCAACGCGGACGCGCAGTTTCCCGAAGGAGCCGGTGGCCGTGATCTCATGGATGTTGGATCGGACGCTCGGATCGGCGATCACGGTGACCCGCGTCCGGGTCCCCCCCAGCCCGGCCAGGGCCAGGGTTGCCGCGACGTTGACGTTCTGCGGGAATGCCCGGGCCGCCTGCGTTGCCGGCCCGCGAAAGAGGACTCGCGGCCTGCGCAGTTTTTCCAGGCGTATCCTGCGGCGGCGCAGTCCCGGCGCCCCCGCGAAGGCGGCGGGCGGTTTGCGGGTGACCAGATGAACCGACACGAGCCGTCCCATCGCGGCGGCGCGGACGCCGTCCAGGCCGGCGATCGCTCCGCTGGGGACGTAAACAGGCACCCGGCGGGCGCGCGCTTGCCGCAGGAGCTTCGGCCAGGTGAGGAGGGATCCGGAGGAGAGGACGAGGATCGGCCGGCCCCTCGCCGTCGCTCGGGGCAGCCAGCTCCTGGCGGCGGAAACCGAGGCGGCCTCCACAAGAAGCTGCGACCGGCGAATCAACTCACCGGGGGAAAGGACCGGCACGGACGGCCGGAGCCGGCCGGCCAGACGGCGGGCCTGGCTTAAGTTGGCGTCATACACCCCGATCAGGCGTGCGCTCTCCTTGAAGCGGCGCTGAATCTCGCGAGCCAGATGGGTGCCGATGGCACCGCATCCCACCAATCCAATCGTGACCACACCTCAGAAGCGGTCTGCTCCTCCGGCACCTTCCACGATCGTTTCCCGTATCCGGTTCTCCTGGTCCACCAGGACGATCTTGGGCCGGAGGCGCCTGGCCTCCGCCTCCTCGAGGAGGGCATAGGAGATGAGGATGACGGTGTCGCCCACCTGCGCCGAACGGGCGGCGGCCCCGTTCATGCAGAGGGTCCCGGAGCCGGCCGGTCCCTCCACGCAGTAGGTCTCAATGCGGGCGCCGTTGTTGAGGTTCACGATGTGGACCTTCTCCCCCGGCAGGAGATCCGCAGCCCGCAGGAGGGCGGCATCGATGGTCACGGAGCCCTCGTACTGGAGGTTGGCCTCCGTCACCGTCGCGCGGTGGATCTTGGATTTCATCATCACTCGAAGCATCTTCAGCTCCTCCGCCTCCCTCTTCCGGGTCGGGCGATGCAGCAGTCGATGAGCCGCGTCCGACCGATCCAGAGGGCCGCCAGGATCCAGACGGTTCCGCGGATCTCGTCCGGCTCCTCCAGCGTCGCCGGATCCACGACCGCCACGTACTCGATCCGGGCCCCCGGGATGGCCCGGAGGCCGCGCGTCACCCGTCGGGCGACGAGCCTTCTCCGACGACAGCCCCATTCTATCAACCGTCTCCCGTCGTGTAAAGACGGAAAGATCCGACGGGCGAGGAGCCGCTCCCGAGGGGAGAGATGCCGGTTCCTGGAGCTCATCGCCAGCCCATCGCGCTCGCGCACCGTGGGGAGGATCCGCAACCGCACGGGGAGGTTCAGATCCCGGATGAGCTGCGCCACGATCCGGGCCTGCTGGGCGTCCTTCTGGCCGAAGTACGCCCTGTCCGGCTGGACGAGGTTGAGAAGCTTGGTGACCACCGTGGCGACGCCGCGGAAGTGGCCCGGCCGGAAGCGGCCTTCCCACGGGCGGCTGAGGTTTTGAACCTCGACCCAGGTCTGGAATCCGGCCGGATAGATCGCCCGCTCCGATGGCAAGAAGAGCAGGTCCGCGCCGTTTCGGGCGGCCAGCCGGCGGTCCTGGCCGAGGGTGCGGGGATAGTTCCGGTAATCCTCCGTCCGATCGAACTGGGTCGGATTCACGAAGAGGCTGACCACCACGAGGTCGTTCTCCCGGCGGGCGGTGCGGATGAGGGAGGCATGCCCCTCGTGGAGCGCCCCCAGCGTGGGGACGAAGCCGATCCGTTTGCCCTGCCTCGTGGCCTGCCGGACCAGCCGGAGGATCTCAGCCGGCCTGCGGATGATCCGCATCAGACCAGGGGTCGGGCAAGATAGATGGCGGGCCGCCGAGCTTGTCCGGCAGTCGGGGCATAGAGGATGCAGATGCGCGATCTACGAAGAGGTTCCTCGATCTGATCAAAACAACACCTCAAACAAAGATGCTCAGGCTGAGTTTTGATCGCAGAAAAATCAGGAGCGTCAAATTCCCCAGGGGCCCACTCAAAGCTGCCGTGGCCGAAATAGGCAGCTAGGGCTGGTTGTCCGCAATTCCGACATGGGCCTGAAATGTTTTCCAGGTCACTTTGAAACCGGGCCCGCGAGGCTTCGCTCATCGGGTAGCACTTAAGAATCTCATTAAATTCGGAGTAACCATACATGCATCCGGCAGGGTTGCCCTCCCGGTCACGAAAGGGGTAAAAGACCAGGATCCTTGCTGTCATGCGAAAGAACCATTGTCTGAAGGTTTCCATCAGATGCGTGCGGCATAGGGTCTTCCAGGATCCGCCTACCAGGAGCGAATCATCGCTTCCCGTTTTGCATACCGCACACAGCTTAGGTTGCGCCGCTTCGTCTCTAGGTTCGGCTCTCCGATGGAGCCAGACAATGAAGCGAGATAGGCGGGTCGCCGCCCAGAGGGAGGCGAGAAACAGGATACTGTACCAGACGACCGATGGGATTTCTGGATTCATTTGCTTTTCTCACTTCCTTTCTGCAGGAGTTGGCAAGTGCTTAACCCTAGCAAGGGATGTCGCCAATCCGGAGCGATCTCGGCCAGCAATTCCAGCGCAAAGCGGCGCTCCTGCAAGCGAGGATGGGGCAGCGTGAGCTCCGGCGTCGCCAGCACGAGGTCGTCGTAGGAAAGCAGGTCGAGGTCGATCACCCGCGGGCCCCAACGCTCATGCTCAGCGGGCCGGCCCATCTCCCGCTCGATCTGTTGAAGGCCATGCAGCAGCTCCAACGGCTTCAGTCCGGTTTCCAACTGGCCCGCGGCGTTGAGGAATCTTCCCTGCGGGGGCCCGCCCACCGGATCGGTCTCGTGGAAGGCGGAGGATTTCACGACGCGCGTCTGCGGCAGCTCGCCGATCTTTTGGAGGGCCAGCCGCAGAGATTGCGCCCGGTCCCCCAGGTTGGAGCCTAGTCCGATGTAGACCGTGGCCATATCGCCAGCCGCCCCAGGCGCAGGGCCCCCTTGCGCAGCTCAGCAGTGGGCACGCTCAGCGAAAAGCGGACGTACCCTTCCCCGTGCGCGCCGAATCCCACCCCGGGGGTGGCGACGATTCCTGCGCCCTTCAGCAGGCGGGCGGCGACTTCCCGGGAGGTGCGGCCGCGCGGGACAGGCACCCAGAGGTAGAAGGTGGCGCGGGGCGCGGTGACAGGCCAGCCGGAGCGCTGCAGCGCCTGGACGAGGAGGTCTCTCCTTCCCTGGTACAGGCGGATCGTTTTTCGCAGATGCGCCCGGGGGCCCTCGAGCGCCCGAATGGCGGCCGCCTGGACCGCTTCGAAGATGCCGGAGTCGATGTTGGATTTCACCCTGGCGAGGGCAGAGATCATCCGGCGGTTCCCGCAGGCCCAGCCCACACGCCAGCCGGTCATGTTGAACGTCTTGGAGAGGGAATGGAATTCAATCCCCACCTCCTTGGCCCCCGGCGCCTGCAGGAAGCTGGGGTGGCGCAGGCCGTCGAACGCGATCTCCGAATAGGCGGCATCGTGGCAGATCGCCACCCCTTTCCTGGCCGCGAACCGGACGAGCGACCGGAAGAAGCCCAGGTCGGCCACCGCGGCGGTCGGGTTGTTCGGATAGTTAAGGAAGAAGAGCCGGGCCCGGATCCTGGATCGGGCGAGGGATTCCAGGTCCGGCAGGAACCGGTTCCTGGCCAGGAGCGGCACCGGCACAGGGCGTCCCCCTGCCAGGATCGTGCCGGTCCGATACGGCGGATAGCCGGGGTCCGGCACCCAGACCGGGTCGCCGGGATTGACATAAGCCAGCGGCAGATGGGCGATCCCTTCCTTGGAACCGATGAGGGGTAGGATCTCACTGGCCGGGTCGAGGCGCACGCGGAACCGTTCCCGGTGCCAGCGGGCGATCGCCTCGCGGAACTCGGTCAGACCCCGGTTGCTGGGATACCGGTGGCAGCGGCCGCTGCGCAGCGCCTTGACCATCGCCTGCAGGATGAAGCGGGGAGGGGGCTGGTCCGGATCTCCCACCCCCATGTCGATCACCTCCCTGCCCCTGCGGATCATCCGCTCCTTCAGGGCGTCGATCTCGACGAAGAGATAGGGCGGAAGGCGGGTGAGCCGCCGCGCGACGGGTGGGATCGCAGGGCTGTGCCTCATCGGCTGTTTGACTGTTCCAGGGCGCGGACGAAGTCGTCCATCCGGTAGAGCCCGGGTTCCTTCCACAGGCGGAGGAAGTAACGCGCTACGAGCAGGGCACCCTGAGCGAACAGCCGCCGGTCCTTCGCCTCGTGCGTGAGCTGAATCTGCTCCGCCGGCAGGTCGAAGCGGACGGTATGGATGCCGATCACTTCTCCCTCCCGGATCGATTCGATCTGTGCATCCTCGATCGGGCGGCCGCTCAGCGCCCGCAGATCCTCCGCAAGGAGCTTGGCGGTCCCGCTGGGCTTGTCCTTCTTCTGCGCGTGGTGCGTCTCGGATAGGCGGAAGGAGACTTGAGACTCCAGCTGGAACTTCTTGAGAAGCTCGTAGACCGCCGCCATGGTGCGCCGCAGGATGACCACCCCGATCGACATGTTGGGGGACCAGAGGATTGGGATCCTCTGGGTGTAGCGGCGCAGCTCCTCCAGCTCCTGCGCGGAGAAGCCGGTGGTTCCGATGAGCATGGGCACTCCGGCCGGCGCGGCCTGCCGGGCATGCGCCAGGGAGGCCTGGGGGGTCGTGAACTCGATCAGCAGGTCGGCGCGCGGAAGAAGATCGGACAGGCTCGACGTCACCCGACAGCGGGCGGAGGGGGCGAGGGGCTCGCCGATCCGGGCGTGCCCTTCCTGCTCGACCCCGCCGACCAGCTCAAAGGAGCCGGTGTCCCGGAGCGCTTCCTCTACAAGGAGGGAGCCCATCCGGCCGCAGCAGCCGCTGATGACAAGACGGACCGGTTTGCTGTCCTGGCGAGGATTCATGGCTCTTCTATCGCTTGAGGAGCCGATAGGAACGCAGAGCCTCCTTGAGCTTCTCGAGGTTCGCGTCGGACATGGGGCACAGGGGAAGCCGCAGGGTGGCCTCCTCGATGAGGCCAGCCAGTCCCATGGCGGTCTTGACCGGGATCGGGTTGGTTTCCAGGAAGAGGGCGCGGGTGAGCGGCAGCAGCCGATAGTGGATCTTCCGGGCCAGGGCCACGCCTCCGCGCTGGAACGCCCGGACCATCCGGGCGACCTCGGCAGGAAGCAGGTTCGCCACCACGGAGATGACGCCTGTTCCGCCGATGGCCAGGATGGGAAGCGTCAGCGCATCGTCGCCGGAGATGAGGCGGAAGGAGGCCGGGCAGAGCGCCTTGATCCGGGCCATCTGCTCCAGCGAGCCGCTGGATTCCTTCACCCCGACGATCCAGCGGATCCTGGCAAGGCGGGCGATGGTTTCGGGCTCCACATTGACGGCGGTGCGGGAGGCGATGTTGTAGAGGAGCAGCGGGAGACCGCCCGCCTCCGCGACGGTGCGGAAGTGCCGGTAAAGCCCTTCCTGCGTCGGCTTGTTGTAGTAGGGCGAGATGACCAGGGCCGCCTGCGCCCCCACGCGCCGCGCGTGCCGGGTGAGGCGGACCGCCTCCTCGGTGTTGTTCGAGCCGGTTCCCGCGATGATGGGGATGCGGCCCCGCGCCGCCTGGAGTACCACCTCGATCACCTGCTCGTGCTCCTCATGCGAGAGGGTGGCCGATTCCCCTGTCGTTCCGCAGGGGACAATGGCGGAGGTTCCGGAGCGGACGTGAAACTCCACCAGACGCCGCAGCCCCCGCACGTCGACCGCGCCGTTCCGGAACGGGGTCACCAGGGCGACCATGGAACCCTTGAGCCACGAGGAGGGATTCTTAAATGGAGCCACGCCGAAGGCCTCCCTCGAAAAGGATCCGCGCAGGGCCCTCCAGGTAAAGCTCCTGCCAGGGGCTCGACCCGCGCCGGAGGCGCCGGAATCCGACATTGAGCGTCTCCCCGCCGCGCGTGCGGACCCGAACCGGCGGGGTCAGACGGCCCAGCGCGGCTCCGATCACCACCGCCGCGACGGCCCCGGTGCCGCACGCCAGGGTCTCCTGCTCGACGCCCCGCTCGTAAGTCCGGATGGAGAGCTCGTGAGGAGAATGGACCTTCACCCAGTCCACGTTGGTTCCCTCCGAGCCGAAGAGCCGGTGATGGCGAATGACCGGGCCGGTCACGGAGGGATCCACGGCCTCCAGGCGGGAGGTGAAGAGCACCGCGTGGGGCACCCCGCTGTGGACCGCATGGAGGAACAGCCGCCTTCCCTGATGCCGGAGCGACAATCCCAGGCGCAGCCGGCGCGGGGTGCCTGTGAAGACGCGCACCCGCTCAGGACCGACGACCCGCGCCTCCAGCACGCCTGCACCTGTTTCGACGCGCAGCCGCCTCCTGCCGTGATCCTGAGAGTGAAGGTACCATGCGGCACAGCGCAGGCCGTTGCCGCACATGGAGGCCTCGCTCCCGTCCGGATTGTAGATGCGCATCCGGGCGTCCGCCTTGCGGGAGGAGGAGAGGACCAGCAGGCCGTCTGCACCAATGCCTCTCCGGCGCTCGCACCATCCTCGGGCCAGACGGGCGGCGGATCCGGGAAGGGGACGGCGGCGCGCATCGACCAGGATGAAGTCGTTGCCCGAGCCGATCACCTTGGCAAAGCGGATCCCCTTCATCGCACCGGTACGCGGCCTCATCGCAAGAAGGAGGGGATCCTCTCCCCCCGGATGAGGTCCTGGAAGGTTTCACGGCGGCGAATCAGGAACCAGCGGCCGCCCTTGACAAGCACCTCCGCCGCCCGCGGCCGGGCGTTGTAGTTGCTGGACATGACGAACCCGTAGGCGCCGGCGCCCAGGATGGCGAGAAGATTTCCCGGCTGGAGCTGCGGGAGAGGCCGCTGCCGGGCGAAGAAGTCGCCGCTTTCGCAAACCGGTCCCACCACGTCGTATCGGAGCCGACCCGGGGACTGGGCGCGGATCACCGGACGAACCTCATGATAGGCGCCGTAGAGACTGGGTCGGATGAGATCATTCATGCCTGCATCCACAATGGCAAAACGGCGGGCGTGACTTCGCTTGAGGTACAGGACCCGGGTCACCAGGACGCCGCCGCTTCCCACGATGAACCGGCCTGGTTCCAGGATAACCTTAAGGCCTGTCCTTTTCAATAGGGGAACCACCGCCCGGGCGTAGCGGGCGGCGGTCTGAGGCCTCTCGCGGCGGTAGACGATTCCCAGGCCGCCCCCGATGTTGAGATATTGAATGCGGACGCCCTGGCGGCGCGCCGACCGGACCACCTGGAGGGCCCGGCGGATGGCGGCGACGTACGGCTGGCTGTGCAGGATCTGAGAGCCGATGTGGATGTGCAGGCCGGTGATCTCCACGTGCGGGAAGCGGGCGCGCTCCCGCAGAAGGGATTCCAAGGTCCGGCGCTCCATCCCGAACTTGGAGGCCCTCTGCCCGGTGGAGATGAAGGAGTGGGTGTGCGGCTCCACCTCCGGATTGAGGCGCAGGCTCACGCTGGCCCGCCGCCCCAAGCGCGCGGCCACACGCTCAATCTGCTCCAGCTCCTGGGCCGATTCCACGTTGAAGAGGAGGATGCCGGCCTGGAGACCTAAGCGGATCTCATCCGCGGTTTTCCCGACGGAGGCGTAGACGATCCTGCGGGGATCGGCGCCGATGCGCAGCACGCGCCGGAGCTCCCCGCCGGAGACGACGTCGAACCCTGCCCCCGCCCGGGCGAGGGCCCGGCAGATGGCCAGGTTCGCGTTGGCCTTGACCGCGTAGCAGATTGACGCCCGCAGGGGCCGGAAGGCGGCCCGGAGCTTGCGGTAGTGGTCGAGGATCGTCCCGTAGCTGTAGAGGTACAGGGGTGTCCCGGCCGCCCGCGCGATTTCGGCCACGGGCACCTGCTCACACCAGAGCTGCCCGTTCCGGTAGGCGAAGCGGTGCACCGCTACGCTCTCTCCCGCCGGAGCAGTCGTTTCCAGCGGCGGACCGCCGCCCGAACCAGGGCCGGCCGGGTGCTGCCCTCGGATCTCTTTCGTCGGACCGAGGCGGACGGGTCGAGCAGCTTCAGCGCCCCTGCGCCAAGGGCGGGGGAGAAGCGGCGCAGCTGCGAGGGAGAGAGGGAGCGGATCGGGATGCCCCGCCCTTCCGCATAGGCGAGGAGCCTTCCCACGGAGCGATGCGCCTGCGCGAAGGGAACACCGCGCTCCACCAGGTATTCGGCCAGATCGGTGGCATAGAGGGACTCATCCCGAAGCTGTGCCTCGAGGCGCGCGGGGTTCCAGCGGAGGGCCTGGAAGCCCTCCGCGAGGACGACCAGCATCGCCTCGGATCGGTCGAGCGCCCCGAAGAGGATCTCCTTGTCAAGCTGCAGATCCCGGTGATAGCCGGAGGGGAGGCCCTTGAGGAGTGTCAGGATGGAGCAGAGCTCGCCCACCAGCCGGGCGGCGTTCGCCCGCACGAGCTCCAGGAAATCCGGATTCTGCTTCTGAGGCATCATGGAGCTTCCGGTCAGCATCCGCTCGCTCAACACAACGAACCCGAATTCCGCGCTGGACCAGAGCAGGAGATCCTCGGCGATCCGGGAGCCGTGGACGCCCAGCAGGGCCAGGCAGGAAACCAGCTCAGCCACAAAGTCCCGTTCGGTCACGGCATCCATGGAGTTGGCAGCCACCCTTGAGAAGCCGAGCTGGCGGGCCACGGGCCGGCGGCGGATCGCAAGGCCGGTTCCGGTCAATGCGCCGGAGCCGAGCGGCAGCTCATCCAGCCGATTCAGCCCGTCGGCCAGCCGGGCCGCATCCCGCTGCAGGGCCTCGAGGTAACTCAGAAGAAGATGGGCGATGAGAACCGGCTGGGCGTGCCGGAGGTGCGTGTATCCCGGCATCACTCGATCCCCGGCCCTTTCCGCCTGAGCCAGGATCGCCTGCTGAAGCCGCCGGATGAAGGAGCGGATCTTCGGGATCCGTTCCTTGCAGTAGAGCCGGAGGTCGGTCACCACCTGATCGTTCCGGGAGCGGGCCGTGTGGAGCCGTTGTGCGGCCTGCCCCACCTTTCGCTCGAGGGCGGCCTGCAGCGCGGTGTGGATGTCCTCGGCGCCGGCCGGCAGATGGAGCCGGCCCCTGTCGAGCTCGGACAGGAGAGCCTTCAGGCCCCGGACAATCCGCCGGCTGTCTGATCGAGGGATGATCCGGCTGCGCCCCAGCATCTCCGCGTGGGCGATGGAGCCGAGCAGATCCTGCCGCGCCAGCCGGCGGTCCACATCGAGGGAATGGGTGAAGCGCTCCACCTGTGCGGAGGTCTTCCGGCGGAATCGGCCGCCCCATAACTTGCTCATGAGGACCTCAATCGGTACGACGTACCTAGGCGGCCTTTGGTACGTCGTACCGTGTAGGGAAGGCCCCAGAGGGTGATGAAGCCCCCGGCCGCCCGCTGGTCAAAGAGATCGCCCCGCCCATAGGTGGCCAGGGACCGGGCGTACCGGGAATGGGGGGATCGCCTGCCTGCGCAGAGCGCGCTTCCGCGGAAGAGCTTGACCCGCACCGTGCCGGTCACGTTCTCCTGCGTGCTCTCGACGAATCGGTCGAGGGCCTCCTTGAGGGGGGTAAAGTAAAGCCCGTCGTAGATCAGCCGGGCGTACCGCTGCGCCACCGCCTCCTTGAAGGCCAATGTCTCCCGGTCCAGGGTGAGCGCCTCCAGCTCCCGATGCGCCAGATGCAGAACGGTCGCGGCCGGCGCCTCGTACACCTCCCGGGACTTGATCCCGACCAGGCGGTCCTCGATCAGGTCGCTGCGGCCCACCCCGTGCCGGGCCCCGATCCGGTTCAACGCCTGAATGATCTGGACCAGAGGCATCCTCCGGCCGTTGAGCCGGGAAGGCGTGCCCCGCTGGAACTCGATCTTCACCACCTGCGGTTTGGCAGGCGCTCTCCTCGGGTCGGCCGTCCATCGGAAGGCATCGGCGGGCGGCTCCACCCAGGGATCTTCGAGCGGGCCGCTCTCGATGGAGACCCCCCAGAGGTTCTGATCGATGGAGTAGCGGGAGTCGGTTTTCTTTGGAACCGGCAGGCCCCGGGCCCGCAGGTAGCGTGCCTCCTCCTCCCTCGAGCGGAGCCTCCATTCCCGCACCGGCGCCACGATCCGGAGTCTTGGATCCAGGATCCGCAGGGAGACCTCGATCCGCACCTGGTCGTTCCCCTTGCCGGTGCAGCCGTGGGCCACCGCCTGGGCCCGTTGGGCGCGGGCCACCTCGGCCAGCGCCCGGGCGATGAGCGGCCGGCTCAGGGCGGTCGCCAGGAGGTACTTCCCCTCGTAAACGGCCCCGGCCTTGAGCGCCGGCAGGACATACTCCTCGGCGAAGACCCTCTGGAGATTCCGGACCACCGCCCGCTCGGCACCCAGCTCCAGGGCCCGGCGCCGGACCGGCTCCAGATCCTCCCCCTGCCCCACGTCGGCGCAGAAGGCGATCACCCGGTATCCGGACTCCTTCAGCCACCGGATGCAGACCGAGGTATCGAGACCGCCGGAGTATGCGAGAACCACCTTCGGAGTCATGGGCGCAGAAGCCTCAGAAGAATCGCCTTCTGCACGTGCAGGCGATTCTCCGCCTGATCATAGACGATCGACCGGGGGCTGTCCAGCACGTCGTCGGTCACCTCTTCGCCCCGATGCGCTGGCAGGCAGTGGAGGAAGAAGGCGCCGCGGCTGGCCTGGCGCATGAGCCGCGCATTCACCTGGAACCGGCGGAAGACGATTCTCCTCCTCCGGCCCTCGCCCTCCTGTCCCATGCTGGTCCAGACATCCGTGTAGACCGCCTGCGCCCGGCGCACCGCCTCGGCCGGTTGGGCGATCCAGCGGACGCTTCCCCCGGTTCGCCTGGCGATCGGCTGAACAGCGCGCAGCGTGGCCTGGTGCGGACGGTATCCCGCCGGTGTGGAGATGGCCAGGTGCATGCCGGTCAGCGCGCAGGCCTGCATGAGCGCGTGACAGACGTTGTTCCCGTCTCCCACGAAGGCGAGCCGTGCGCCCCGGAGTTTTCCCAGCTTCTCCTGAAGGGTGAACAGGTCCGCCAGCGCCTGGCAGGGGTGCGTGAAATCGGACAGCCCGTTGATGATCGGGATCCTGGAGACCGCGGCCATCTCTTCCAGATCCCGGTGTTGGAAGGTTCGGGCCACGATCCCGTCCAGGTAGCGGGCGAGAACCTGGGCCACGTCCCGGGGCGCCTCCCGCTGGCCGTGCTGGAGCTCGACGGGGCCGATGTAGAGGGACCGGCCGCCGAGCTCGGCCATGCCGACCTCGAAGGAGACGCGGGTCCGGACCGAGGGCTTGTGGAAGAGGAGCCCGAGCGTTTTCCCGGCCAGCGGGCGCAGCTTTCCCCTGCGGGTCCGCTTCAGGTGGGCGGCGACCCGGAACAGTTCCGCGATCTCGGCCGCGGACAGGTCGGATACCTGAAGGAAATGGCGTCTTCGCATCGTCATTCTCTGAGGGATGCGGCCAGAAGCTCGACCGCGCGATCGATCTCCCGCCGGCTGACGTTGAGCGCCGGGTACATCCGCAGGACCCTTTCCTGGGTGCAATTGATGAGGAGCCCCCTCCGCGCCGCCTCGCGAACCACCCCGGCGCCTGGCCGGTCCAGCTCCAGCCCGAGCATGAGGCCGAGGCCCCGCACCTCCCGGATCGCCGGGAACTCCTTCCGGAGCCTTTCCAGCCGCCGGCGCAGGTACGCGGCGCTCTTTCGGACCTCTGCCAGGAATCCCTTGTGCAGGATGACCTCCAGGGTTGCCAGCCCCGCCGCGGTGACCAGAGGATTTCCGCCGAAGGTGGTGGCATGGGAGGCCTTCTCCCAGACGTCGGAGATCTGCCGCCCCGCCAGGAGCACCCCCATCGGCAGGCCTCCGGCAGCCGGCTTGGCCAGGAGCAGCATGTCGGGGATGACCCCGTACTGCTGGTAGCAGAAGAGCGTTCCGGTGCGGCCCATTCCGGAGGAGATCTCGTCGAAGATGAGGAGCAGCTTCCGCTCATTGCAGAGCCGCTTCAAGCCCCGCACGTACTCCCGGGTCGCCACATGGATGCCGCCCTCCCCCTGAACCAGCTCGATTAGGATCCCGATCGTCTCGGGACGGATCGCCTTCCGGATCGCGTCGAGCTCGTTGAACGGAACGTGCCGGAATCCGGCGGGGACCGGCTCGAAGCCCTGGTGATGCTTCGGCTGTCCGGTGGCGGCCATGGCCCCGAGGGTCCGGCCGTGAAACGATCCCTGCATGGAGAGGATCTCCCATCGCGCGGGGGATCCCACCTTTCGGGCGAGCTTGATCGCCGCCTCCACCGCCTCGGCGCCGCTGTTGGTGAAGAAGCATTTGCCGGGGAAGCTGTGCCTGACGAGCGCCTCCGCCAGCCGCGCCTGGGGGGCATGATAGAAGGTGTTCGGCACATGGATGAGGCGCTTCACCTGTTTCTCGACGGCCCTGACCACGGCGGGGTGACAGTGCCCCAGGGCGTTGGCTCCCCAACCCGGGAAGAAATCGAGGTAGCGCTTCCCCTCCTCGTCCCAGAGCCAGGATCCGCGGGCGCGGGCGGCGGCGATCCCCAGCCGGTTGTAGACCGGGATCAGGTATCGGTCGTAGAGGGAGGCCACCGCCTTCGTGGTCATGGCGTGATCTCCGTTCCGATCCCCCGATCGGTGAAGATCTCCAGGAGAAGCGCGTGCGGGATCCCGGCGTCGATGATGTGGGTCTTCCGGACGCTCCCCTGGACGGCGTGGATGCAGGCCCTCGCCTTCGGAACCATCCCGCCGGAGATGGCGCTCTTCGCGATGAGATTCCGGATCTGCCGGATGTTCGCCGTCGACAGCAGGGAGCGGTGATCATGGACCCGGGCGAGGATGCCGGGCACGTCGGTCATCAGGACGAACTTCTCCGACTTCAGCCCCGCCGCCAGGGCTGCCGCGGCCTCATCGGCGTTCACGTTGTAGGCCTGGTGATCCCAGCTCACCCCGACGGGAATGACCACGGGGATCACCCCCAGGACCAGGAGCCGCTGGATCGGGCCGCCGTTGACCCCCACCACCTTTCCGACGAATCCGAGCTCCTCGCCGGCGATGAGATACGGCTCGGCCCGGATGAGCCCGCTCTCGCAGCCGATCAGGCCCTGGGCGCGGCCGCCGAGGGCCCTCAATTCAGAGACGAGCATCCGATTGACGCGGCGGAGCGCCTGGATCACCGTCTTGAGCGTGCCCGCATCGGTGACCCGGAGGCCCTGGACGAAGCGAGGGCTCTTCCCCTGCCGGGCCATCTGCCGCGAGATCTCCGGCCCGCCGCCGTGCACGAGGACCGGCCGGATCCCCGCGGTGCTGAGGAAGACGATGTCCTGCAGGACCGCCCTTCGCTTCCGCTCATCGGACAGGATCGATCCCCCGTACTTGATCACGAAGCTCTTTCCGCGGAAGGCCTGCAGATAGGGCAGCGCCTCCAGGAGGACATCCGCCTTTCGCACGACGGAAACCGGAATCCGGCCCAGAGCCCTTGTCCTGATTGCTTTCCTAACTGGTGTACTTGGCATTGATCCGGACATACTCCTCCGTGAGGTCCGCGCTCAGCACCGTCGCCTCACCGGGCCCTCGGCCAACCTGGATCCCGAACTGGACCTCAGGGTGGTCGACCTGTTCCAGGAGCTGCCGCCGGGAGACCCGGACCGGCTCGCCCCGGTGGAAGACGGTTCGCCGGCCGAGGCGGATCGTGAGCCGACCCGGCTGGATGGGAACCCCTGCGGCGCCCGCGGCCGCGGCGATCCGGCCCCAGTTGGGATCCCGCCCCGCCACCATGGTTCTCACCAAGGGGGAATCGGCGACGCCCCGTGCGAGGCGCTGAGCGGCCGAGTCGCTCTCTGCTCCCCAAACCCGGACGGTGAAGAGGCGTGTCACCCCCTCGCCGTCCCGGACCAGCTCGTGGGCCAGCGTCCGGCAGACCGCCCCCAGCGCATCCTGGAAGCGCTGATGGCCGGGGCTGCCGCGTCGGATCGCCGGCGCGGGAGAGGCCCCGTTGGCCAGCGCGAGCACCATGTCGTTGGTCGAGGGATCCCCGTCGATCGTGATCCGATTGAAGGTGCGCGCGACCCAGAGCTTCAGGATCTGCGCGAGAAGCCCTCTCTCGATCCGGGCATCGGTGGTGAGAAACGCCAGCATCGTGGCCAGATGGGGTGCAACCATCCCTGCCCCCTTGGCGATGCCTGCCACGGTCACCGGCTCCCCGCCCCACCGGAAGCGGATGGCGATCTCCTTCGGGCGCGTGTCGGTCGTCATGATTCCCTCCGCTGCCAGGGTGGATCCGGTCCGGCTGAGGGAGTGCGACGCCCTGCGGATGCCGGAGGCGACGCGCTGCATCGGAAGGAATCGCCCGATGACGCCGGTCGAGGCGACGAAGACCTGAGACGCCGGAATCCCCAGATGCCGTCCCGCCTGCCGGGCCATCTCCGCGCAGTCCTCTCTCCCGCGCCGCCCGGTGCAGCAGTTGGCGCTTCCGCTGTTGGCCACGATGGCACGTGCGACCCCCTGTCGGATCAGCCTGGCCGCCCTGTCGACGCAGGGGGCCCGGAGCGGATGGGTGGTGAGCAGGCCGGCGGCCACAGCCGGCCGCTGGGAGAAGATGAGACTCAGATCCCGGCCTCTCTTCTTGATCCCACAGGCGACACCCGCTGCGAGGAACCCCGTGGGGGCGGTGACCCCGCCCCGGACCGCTTCCATTTCCATGGCTAGCGGCCGGCGCCTCCGGCCATGAGGCCGGCGCCTTCCGGCAGGCCGCAGCAGAGATTCATGTTCTGGACCGCCTGCCCTGCGGCGCCCTTGCCGAGGTTATCGATGGCGGCCAGGAGGATCACCTGCCGGTTCTTTCTGTCCAGCCGGATCCCGATCTCGCAGTCGTTGGTCCCGGCAACCGCCTTGGTCTGCGGGAACCTGCCCTCCGGGAGAATCCGGATGAACGGCTCCTGCCCGTACCGGCGCTGGTAGAGGCGCCGGATCTGGCTCTCCGTGTGGGGGCGCCTCAGCCGGGCATAGACCGTCGCGTACAGCCCCCGATTCATCGGGATCAGATGCGGAACGAAGGTCACCCGGCTCGCCCGGCCGGCCCATCGGGCGATCTGCTGCTCCATCTCCGGAATGTGGGGATGGGCGTTGACCTTGTAGGCGCGCAGGTCCTCGTTCACCTCCGGGAAGAGGAGATCCTGCCGGAGCGAGCGGCCGGCGCCGGTGACCCCGGACTTTGCATCCACCACAATCCCCTGAGGATCAATCCATCCTGCCTCGGCGAGCGGCCCCAGGGCGAGCAGGGCGGCAGTAGGATAGCAGCCGGGATTTGCGATCAGCCGGCTCTCGCGGATGGGATCCCGGTTCCATTCGGTGAGGCCATAAGCGGCCTGTCCGAGCCATCGCGGGCTTCGATGCGACAGGCCGTACGCCTGAGAGAAGAGCCGCGGAGATCGGAGCCGGAAGTCACCGCTCAAGTCCACGATCCGAAGCTCGTCGTTCCTGCGCAGGAGCCGGTCGGCAAGCCCCATCGCCACTCCGTTCGGCAGCGAGAGGAATAGGACCTGGCACCGGGCGGCCTCCTGGAGCCGGAAAGGGGCGACCCGGCGGGAGCGGTATTCAGGCGGGCAGCCAGGAGCCAGCTCTCCGAGCGGGATCGCTCTCTTCAGGCGCAGACTGGCCAGGAGGCCCACCGAGGCGTTGGGATGGCCGCGAAGGATCCTCAGCAGCTCCTGCCCCGAATAACCTGTGACTCCGACGATTCCAATCGTGATCTTCATCGCTCCGGCTAACGCCTCCGCTCTCGGGGCGGAACCGAGGGTTCCATCCCCGACGATCCTCCTCCGAGGAAGGCGAGGGGCGGAGGGGAGCAGTCCCACCTCCCACCCGCACGCCCTCGCGCACCCCTGAAGGCTGGGAATCTGAACACTTGACGTCGCGACTTCGCCTTCATGACGTCCTCAAAAAGAAATCGACCTATCCCCTGTCTCTTCGCAAGGAGGCGCCGCCCGGCACCTCACAGGGATAGGTCGTTAGCCCAAGCTTAACGCTTGGTCCACTGGAACCGCTTCCGGGCTCCCTTTTGACCGTATTTTTTTCGTTCCTTGGCCCGCGGATCCCGCGTGAGAAGCCCGCCCTTCCGGAGCATCGGCCGGAAGGCCTGATCCGCTTGAGAAAGCGCCCGGGCGAGGCCGTGCCGAAGTGCGCCGGCCTGACCGGACAGGCCGCCCCCCGCCACGCGCGCGAGGCAGTCGAATTTCTGCAGGGTCTGGGTGGCGTTGAACGGTTCCCGCACCAGGGTCTGAAGGGCCAGTCGCGGGAAGTACTCCTCCATCCGACGGCCGTTGACCAGGATCTGGCCGTTGCCCGGCTTGAGGGTCACCTTGGCCACCGCTTCCTTTCTTCTGCCTGCGAAGGTCATCCGGCCTCCTGCGCCGAGGCGCGTGGTGGCGCCTCCTCTAGCGCCAGCCGCTGTGCCGCCAGCTGTGCTGCGTGGGGATGCGTGCTGCCCGGGTACACCCGGAGCCGCTTTGCTGTCCGCCGCCCGAGGGAATTCTTCGGCAGCATTCCGACCACCGCCCGCCGCAGGACCTCGGTGGGCCTGCGTTGCAGGAGCCTCCCCAAGGGCTCCTTCTTCAGCCCGCCGGGATAGCCGGAATAGCGCTGATAGATCTTCGTCTCCAGCTTGTCGCCGGTGACGCGGATCTTCGCGGCGTTGATCACGATGACGCCGTCGCCGCAATCCACGTGCGGGGTGAAGATCGGCTTATGCTTTCCCCGCAGCAGGTGCGCCACCCGCACCGCAAGCCGTCCGAGGATCTGGCCTTCGGCATCGATGAGATGCCACCGCCTGGGCACCTGATCGTGCGTCGCCATCACCGTTCTAGGTCTCAATGCAGCTGTCGGCATAGAAACACATATTTTAACAGCGCTCGCGCCGCTCTGCAAGCTTCAGCCGCAGCTCAGCGGCGCAGGAGGATCCGGGCGAAGCAGTACAGGGTGACGGCGAGGATGCCGCCCCAGGAGAGGGCCAGGAAGAGCCAGCCGTCCCAGCGCATCAGCGCTTGCCTCCGCCTGCGCGGGCCGGGCGCTGGCTCCAGGCCACCCGGACGAGCAGGACGAGGAGCCCGAAGAGGATGAGCAGCCCCAGCCGTGTGGCGATAACGTACGGCCGGTTGTCGGGCGGGACGTTGCGCAGGAGGATGACCGGCAGGCCGTCCTGGAGGAACCAGGTTCCGAGGATGATGAGGAGGAAGGAGGGGGTGACCCACTTGATCACGAACTTGTAGACAGCCGGGACCCGCATGTCGGCGCCATGATGGATCTCCTCCCAGGCCCGCTCAATCCCGAAGACCCAGGCGAAGAGGATCACCTCCACCGTTCCGAAGAGGACCAGGCAGAAGGTTCCTCCCCAGAAATCGAGCTCGTCCACCACCCCCTTCCCCAGGAAGAAGATCGCCGGCTGAGAGAGCGCCAGGGTGATCAGGCCCACCAGCACGGCCGCCTGCCTGCGGCCCATCCGAAACTCATCCTCCATGAAGGCGATGGCCGGCTGGAGCAGGGAGATGGAGGAGGTGAGCCCCGCCAGGAAGAGGAGGGCGAACCAGAGGAAGGCGAAGAGCTGGCCGGCATCCATCTGCTGAAAGATGAGCGGCATGGTGACGAAGCCGAGGTTGAACGCCCCGCTGCGGGCGACACCGAGAATCTCCTGCGGTCCGAAGAAGGCGAAGGCGACGGGGATCACGATCGATCCCCCCAGGATCACCTCGGCCAACTCGTTGGTCGCCACAGAGGTCAGGCCGGAGAGGACCACGTCCTGCTTTCGGGAGAGGTAGCTGGCGTACGTGAGGATGACGCCGATCCCGACGGACAGGGTGAAGAGAACCTGCCCGGCCGCGGCGAGCCAGACCTTGGCGCTGCGCAGGGCGCTCAAGTCCGGGTTCCAGAGAAAGCCGAGCCCGGCGATCGGATTCCAGTCCGGCCTGGCCGGGTCCGGCGGACCCAGGGTGAGCACCCGCACCGTGATCACCAGGGCGAACAGGAGAAGAAGGGGCAGCGCCCAGCGGTTGAGCCATTCGATCCCCTTGACGATGCCGCGGGAGACAACCCACATGTTGATGAGGAAGGTGATGAGGAAGAAGAAGTAGGCCCAGCCCACCGATTGAAAGTAGGCGTTCTGCTCCAATCCCTGGTACCCGCGCAGGAAGGCCTGCATCCCGGCCTGATCGGTCCCGCGGGTCGCCCCGGTGAGGGCAAACCAGGCGTAGCCGAGGAGCCAGGATTCAATGTAGGTGTAGTAGATGAAGATCACGAGCGGCCCGAAGATCCCGATGACGCCGAAGTACTTGATGAAGCGGTTCTTCTCCCAGAGGGAGTGAAAGATGCCCGGGGCCGTTCCGTGGCCGAAGAGCCCGCCGTAACGGCCCACCGTCCACTCGATCCACATGAGGGGGATCCCGAGGAGGAGCAGGGAGATGAAATAGGGGATCATGAAGGCCCCGCCGCCGTTGGAGGCCGCCTGGACCGGGAATCGGAGGAAGTTGCCCAGCCCGACCGCCGATCCGGCGACGGCCAGGATGACGCCGAGGCGCGATCCCCACGACTGCCTAGTAGTCACCGCCCCCTCTTTCGGTTCGGGCCGCCGTAGCGGACCCTCATGAGGCAGAGCCCTCTTGCGGGGGCCGTGGGGGCGGTCGTGCAAAACGCATCCGCCGGCCGCGCCGATCCCCTCCCCACCTCCAGCAGGAAGCCGACGATCCGCCGGACCATGTGATAGAGGAAGCCATCCGCCTCGGCGTGGATCTCGATCCGTTTGCCCCGGCGCAGGATGCTCAGCCGCCGCAGGGTCCGGACCGTCGAGGCGACCGGCCTTCCGGTGGAATGGAAGGAGCGGAAGTCGTGGCGGCCGCGCAGGCGCCGGGCGGCCTGCCGCATCGCCCTCAGATCCAGCGGCGCTAGGACATGGAGGAGCCGTTCCCGGTCAAAGATCGGCCGGGTCGGGTCGTTCCAGATCGAATAGCGGTACCACTTGGCGGCGGCGGAGTATCGAGCATGGAAATCGAGGGGCGCCCTCTGCACGGAGCGGATCGCCAGGTCGTCGGGCAGGACCGCGTTGAGGGCGCGTCGCAGTTTGGAGAGGGAGATGGGGGACCAGATCGCTGCGTGGGCCACCTGCCCTTCCGCGTGCACCCCGCTATCGGTCCGCCCAGCCCCGATCACCCGCACCTTCTCCTGGAGAATCTGCCGGAACGCCTGCTCCAGCGTGGACTGTACGGTGCGGGCGCCGTTCTGCATCTGCCAGCCGGAGAAGCGGGTTCCGTCGTAGGCAATCGTGAAACGCAGGTTCCTGGAAGGGGAGGAGCCTTTGGGAGCCAGAGGGGCCACCACCCTCAAGCGGCTCTCCGGAGCAACAGCTCCGCGATCTGGACGGCGTTGAGCGCTGCTCCCTTTCGAAGATTGTCCGAGACGACCCAGCAGGAGAAACCGTTGGGGATGGAGGGATCGGGCCTCAGGCGGCCGATGAAGACCTCATCCCGATGAGCGGCCTGAACCGGCATGGGGTAGTCCGGCTCCTCCACAAAGGCGATCCCGGGACTGGAGCGCCAGATTTCCTTGAGCTGTTCCGCCTTCGCCGGGCGCTCGGTCTCGAAGTAGATCGATTCAGAGTGGGCGTCCTGGACCGGCACGCGGACCGCGGTGGCGGTGATGGCGATCCGGTCATCGTGCAGGATCTTCTGGGTCTCCTTGACCATCTTCCATTCCTCGCTGGTGTAGCCCAGCTCCTGAAACGGGCCGATCTGCGGGATCACGTTGCCGGCGATCCGCTGGGGGAGCGCC
>CAYFHV010000002.1:0-40418 GCA_964343105.1 uncultured Planctomycetia bacterium
TGTCAAATGAATGTGAGGGATTTGGAGGGATGATCGGTATGGGAACTCTCAGTGGCAAGAGAGTCCTGATGGTGATCGCGTCCCAGCAGTTTCGGGATGAGGAATACCTGAAGCCGCGGGCGATTCTGGAGGGGGTGGGGGCGAAGGTGACGGTGGCCTCCTCGAGTCTGAAGGAGGCGGTCGGCATGCTGGGATTGAAGGTCAGGCCGGATCTCCTGGTCAAGGATGCGCGCGTCGAGGAATACGACGCGGTAGTCTTTGTCGGAGGAGCGGGGGCCACCGAATACTGGGACAACCCCGCAGCGCACGAGCTGGCCCGCTCGGCCTTTTCCGCGGGGAAGCCCACCACCGCGATCTGCCTGGCCCCGATGACGCTGGCCAACGCCGGGCTCCTCAAGGGCCGGAAGGCGACCATCTGGAAGGACGCAGTCGGGGATTTCAAGTCGAAGGGAGTCGTCTACACAGGCCGGGCGGTGGAGCGGGACGGCAAGCTGATCACCGGCTCCGGCCCGGAGGCCGCCGAGGAATTCGGCCAGGCCCTCGTCGAAGCCCTGCAGTGATCCTGGCGATCGACCAGGGGACGACGGGGACCCGTGCCATCCTCTACAACCGGCATGGCCGGCCCACCGCAGAGGCCTATCAGGAGCTGACCCAGCACTTTCCCAGGCCGGGCTGGGTGGAGCACGATCCGGAGGAGATCTGGAGCTCCACCCTGCGCGTCGTCCGCCAGGCGCTCGGCCGTGCGGGCCTGCGAGCTTCGCAGATCGCCGCCATCGGGATCACCAACCAGCGGGAGACCACGATCCTCTGGGACCGCAAGACCGGCCGGCCGGTCCACCGGGCCATCGTCTGGCAGGATCGGCGCACGGCGGAGATCTGCCGGGCGCTAAAGCGTCACGAGCCGGAGGTGAGGCGCACCACCGGCCTGGTTCTCGATCCGTATTTCTCCGGGACGAAGCTCACCTGGCTGCTGAGGCACAGCCCGGGCATCCGGCGTGCGGCCCGCGCGGGCCGGCTCGCCTTCGGAACGCCGGATGCCTGGCTCCTCTGGAGGCTGACCGGCGGACGGGTCCATGCAACCGATTCCACCAACGCCTCCCGTACGCTCCTCATGAATCTCCGATCGTTCTCCTGGTCTCGCCCGATGCTCGATCTGCTCAGTATCCCTGCCTCCGTGCTGCCGGAGATCCATCCCTCCAGCCATCGGTTCGGGGTCACATCGCGGGTGGGGCCCCTCCCCGCGGGGATTCCGATCGCCGGCATCGCGGGGGATCAGCAGGCGGCGCTGTTCGGCCAGGGCTGCACGCGGCCGGGGCAGGCCAAGAACACCTACGGCACCGGCTGCTTTCTCCTCATGCAGACGGGCCGGCGCCTCATCCCGTCCCGGCACGGCCTCATCACCACGGCGGCGTGCGATGCGAAAGGCCAGCCGTCGTACGCACTGGAGGGCTCGGTCTTCATTGCGGGAGCCGCTATTCAGTGGCTGCGGGATGGGCTCGGGATCCTGCGCTCCGCCTCGGAGTCGGAGGCGCTGGCCCGCTCGGTTCCGGACACGGGGGGTGTCCACCTGGTTCCTGCCTTTGTAGGGCTGGGGGCTCCCTACTGGAGGGCCGATGCGCGGGGCTTGATCTGCGGCTTGACGCGGGGGACACGGCGGGCGCACCTGGTGCGGGCTGCGCTGGAGGCGATCGCCTATCAGTCGCAGGAGCTGGTCCGCGCGATGGAACAGGACAGCCGCATCCGCTTGAGATCCCTTCGGGTGGACGGCGGGGCGGTGAGGAACAACTTCCTCATGCAGTTCCAGGCGGACCTCTCCGGCGTCGCGGTGATCCGGCCGAGGATCGTTGAGACAACGGCCTTGGGTGCGGCCCAGCTCGCCGGCCTTGCGGTGGGCTTCTGGGGAGCGAAGGATCTTGAACGGATGCGGGGAACGGATCGGATCTTCAGGCCCGCTTGGAGTCGCCGCCAGCGTGAGACAGCCATGCAAGGCTGGCATGGAGCCGTTCGCCGCGTCCTGCACGAGGCTCAGTGACCCGCGACGAGGCTGAGTGAACCGCGGTCCTTCTCAGCTGTCGGATAGGACCTTTGATCTGCTGATCATCGGCGGCGGGATCGTCGGCGCCGGGATCGCCTGGGATGCTTCCTTGAGAGGGCTCTCCTGCGCGCTGGTTGAGCAGGGAGAATTCGCCAGCGGGACCTCCTCCAAAACAACGAAGCTGATTCACGGCGGGATCCGCTACCTGGAGCAGCTCGACTTCCGGCTGGTCCGGGAAGCGCTTCGAGAGCGCGGCATCCTCCTTTCCATTGCTCCGCAGCTTGTCAAGCCGCTTCCGTTCCTGATTCCGGTGCGCAGCGCCCGGCCGCGGCCGTGGCCGCTGGTCTGCCTGGGGGTCCTCCTCTACGATCTCTTTGCCGGAAGGAAACGGATCGGCCGGTACCGTTTCCTCGGCGAGGAGGAGCTGCGGCAGCAGGAGCCGCGGCTGGTGGAGGCCGGCTACCGGAGGGCGGTGCTTTACACCGACGCCCAGATGGACGATGCCGGTCTGGTTCTGGCGGTCCTGAAGGCGGCGGAAGCCGCCGGGGCGGTGCTGTGTTCTCAGGCGAGGGTCACAGGGTTGCGCAGAGAGGGGGGTGTCGCTGCGGCGGAGGTGGAAGACCGTTTCACCCGCGGCCGAACCTGGGTTCGGGCCCGGCGGATCGTCAACGCCACCGGCCCCTGGGCCGATTCGGTCCGCCGCCTGTCCGATCCGGCTGCCCGCCCGCTGGTTCGGATGTCCAAGGGAATCCATCTGCTCTATCCCGATGTCGGCTTCAAGGAAGCGCTGGTGGTTTCTTCCGAGCGCGACGGCCGGATCCTTTTCCTGATTCCGTGGAAGGGGAGGACACTCATCGGGACGACCGACACCGATTATTCCGGTGATCCGGGGCAGGCGAAGGCGGAGCCGGAGGAGATCGCCTATCTGTTGGAGGCGGTGAACCGGGCCCTGCCCAGCCTTCGGTTCGAGGAGGGGAAGATCCTTTCCACGTTTGCCGGCGTGCGGCCGCTCATCGCCCAGGAGAAGAAGGACCCGTGGGCGGTTACCCGCTCACACCGGATCCATGAGGACCCCGGGGGCCTGCTGACGGTCCTGGGCGGGAAATTCACCACCTTTCGCAAGATCGCCGAGGATGTGGTGGCCCGGGTGGCACCCGATTTCCCGGGCCGCCGGCTCGCCCCCTGCCGCACCGCTACGACACGGCTCAGTTAGGGGCGTTGAGCAAATCTCGCAGAGCGGGTTCCAGCTCGGGGTGCTTGAAGCGGAATCCGCTGAGCTTGAGACGCTTCGGCTCCACCCGCGTGGAGGCGAGGAGCGCCTCGTCCGCCAGCTCGCCGAAGGCGAGCCGGGCCGCGAAGGCCGGAACGGGGAAGGCGGCAGGGCGATGAAGGACGCGGCCCAGGATGCGGGTGAACTCGCTGTTGGTCACCGGATTCGGGGAGACCACGTTGATTGGGCCCTGGAGGGCGGGCGTGTTCAGCGCGTGCTCCACGGCCTGGACGACATCCGCCAGAGAAACCCAGCTCATCCACTGCGTGCCGGGGCCGAGCCGGCCGCCCAGTCCCAATCGGAAAGGAGGGAGCATCATCTTGAGAGCCCCTCCCCTGGGGCTCAACACAACGCCGAACCGGAGGTTCACCACCCGGCATCCCTTCAGTAGCGCCGGCTCGCACGCCCGCTCCCACTCCTGAGCGACCTCCGCCAGGAATCCGGTTCCCGGTGGGCTTTCCTCCGTGAGGAGGGTGTCTCCCCGGTTCCCGTAGATCCCGATGGCGGAGGCGCAGACCAGAAGCTGCGGAGGATGGTCCGTCCGGACGAGTGACTCGCAGAGAAAGCGGGTTCCCTTGACCCGGCTGTCCCGGATGGAGGCCTTCTTTTCCGGCGTCCAGCGCCCGGCGGCGATCGGGTCGCCGGCCAGGTGAACCACGGCATCGAGCCCTTCCAGCGCCTTGAAATCCAGGATCCGGGCAACCGGGTTCCAGAGGAGTTCCGGCTCCGAGGAGAAATGCCGCGCCCGGACCAGCCGGCTGACGGCGGCCCCCTTGGCACGCAGATGGGAAACGACCGCTGTCCCGATGAGCCCGCTGGATCCGCTGACCAGAAGATTCACGCCCACGATTCTAACAGAGGCGGATTATAATGCCAACATGGGGACGCTTCATTTGGGGACAGTTCATCCCGAGAACCGTCCCTGGATGAAGCATTCGCGTCCTGCGACCCTTTCCTGGTGCCTCTACGATCTGGCCAACACGATCTTCGCGATCCACATGACCAGCTACCATTTTCCGGTTTGGCTCACCGCCGAGCGTGGGATGGCGGAGTTTCCCTTCGCGCTGGCCTTCGGCGGCTCCACCCTGGCGGCCGCCCTGCTGATGCCGGGGCTCGGGCGCCGGGCGGATCGGCGCGGAGGCGGGCGGGTGGCGGGGCTGGTCCTCTGGACGCTCGCCTGTGTCGCCTGGACCGGGTCGCTCAGCTTCGTGGACTCGGCGGTTGTCGCGCTGGGGATCTTCTGCCTGGCGAATTTCTCCTATCAGCTCGCCGGGATCTTCTACAACGCCCTTCTTCCGGCGGTGGCGCCGGCACAGGTCATGGGGCGGGTCTCCGGCTGGGGTGTGGCCCTCGGCTACGTCGGGACGCTCATCGGGATCACCGCGGTGGCCCCGGTGGTTGCGCGGTGGGGCAGGCAATCTGCCTTTCTGGCAACGGCGATCCTCTTCTTCGTCCTGGCGCTGCCCAGCTTCTTCATCCGGGAGGGGAGCCGGCCGAACGGGCCGGGGCCGCAGCCGGGCCGGCCGGGGCCGCAGCCGGACCGGCTGGCGCATCGAGAACAAGCAGAGGGCTCCGAGCGCTTGGTGCACCGTTTCCTGCGTGCCTCCTTCTGGGGTCTCTGCGCGGTGAGCGCGGTTCTGCTCTTCATGTCGGTCTACGCAAAGAAGGCGGTCGGGATGTCGGATGAGGAGCTTCACTGGTTTCTCATCGTTTCCACTCTGTTTGCCATCGGAGGATCGCTGGGATGGGGCTGGCTCACGGAGCGCTGGGGCGGCTACGCCAGCTTGGGCTGGGTCTGGACGCTCTGGGCGGTCACGCTGACGCTGGCGCTGGTGAGTTTCCACCGCGCGGTTTTCTGGGTCGTGGGGGCCCTGGCGGGAACTGCGCTTGGGGGCACCTGGGTGACCTCCCGGGTTCTGCTGGTGGAGTGGATGGGGCAGGCGAGGGCGGGGGAGGCCTTCGGCCGATTTGGATTGGTGAGCCGCCTGGCCGGCCTGGTGGGTCCGGCCGTTTGGGGGGCGGCGCTCTGGGCGGCTGCCCCTCTGGGGATGTGGCGGTATCGGCTGGCCGTCGGCGCGCTCCTGGTGTTTGTCCTGGTCGGTTGCGTCCTGTATCATAGGGTGAGAAGGTGAGGTGACAGAGAGATGAAAGCGGTCTTCTTCCAGCAGCACGGCGGCGCGGAGGTGCTCCAGTACGGAGAGCTCCCCACCCCCAACATGAGCGGCGGGGAGGCGATGATCCGGGTGGAGGCCTGCGCCCTGAATCACCTCGACCTCTGGGTGCGCCAGGGGCTGCCGGGGGTCCAGATCCCGATGCCGCACGTCAGCGGGTCAGAGATCGTCGGCCTGGTGGTCGGCAAAGGGCCGGGCGTCCGGGGGATCCGGGTGGGCCAGCGCGTTCTGGTAGCCCCCGGGATGAGCTGCGGGCGCTGCACGAGGTGCCGGATCGGCCGGGAATCCCTCTGCCCGGAGTTCAGGATCATCGGCCTTCAGACCAACGGCGGCTACGCCGAATACGCCAGCGTGCCGGGCAAGAACTGCATCCCCGTCTCCGACCGTTGGAAGCCGGAGGAGTGGGCCGCCGTCCCGCTCGTTTTCCTCACCGCCTGGCACATGCTCGTCACCCGCGCGGAGCTGAGGCCCAGGGAAAGGGTCCTGATCCACGGAGCGGGCTCCGGCGTTGGATCGGCGGCGATCCAGGTCGCGAAGCTGAAGGGAGCCACGGTCTTTGCCACCGCCGGCTCCGACGAGAAGCTCAAGAAGGCCCGGGCCCTCGGCGCGGACCAGGTGTGGAATTACAGCAGGGTCGACTTCGCCCAGGAGGTATTGAAGGCGACGAAGGGCAAGGGGGTGCATCTCGTCTTTGAGCACATCGGCCCCGACACCTGGGCAGGTTCCATCCGCTGTCTGCAGAAGGGAGGCCGGCTGGTCACGTGCGGGGCGACCTCGGGGCCGAAGGTGGAGCTGGATCTTCGCTTCTTCTTCACCAAGGAGCTCAGCGTCCTGGGATCCTACATGGGAAGCCGCCGAGAGCTGGACGAGGTGCTCCGTTGGGTGAACCGCGGTCGGCTCAAGCCAGTGGTGAGTGCCACCTTTCCGCTCAAAGAGGCGGCGAAGGCGCAGCAGGTCATGGAAAGCCGGAACTTTTTCGGCAAGCTCGTCCTGAAGATGGAGGGATCGTGACCGCTGCCATCCGGAACATCATCGCCGTGGCGAGCGGCAAGGGCGGGGTCGGCAAGACCACCGTCGCCGTGAACTTGGCCGTGGCGCTGGCGAGGGAGGGGGCCAAGGTCGGCCTCATGGACGCCGACATCACCGGCCCCAATGTGCCGATCATGATCGGCGCGAGGACCCTTCCTCCCCTCAGCGAGGGCCGGCTGGTCCCGGCGGAGGCGTTCGGTGTGAAGGTGATCTCCATGGCCTTCCTGGTCAAGGAGGGGGACGCGGTGATCTGGCGCGGCCCGATGCTCCACCACGCCATCAACAAGTTCCTGAAGGAGGTGGAGTGGGGGGAGCTGGATTATCTCATCGTGGATTTGCCCCCCGGGACTTCCGACGCGCAGATCTCCCTTTCCCAGGCGGTGGCGCTCACCGGAGCGCTGGTGGTTACGACCCCGCAGGAGGTTTCCCTGCTGGACGTCCGCAAGGCGATCGCCATGTTTGAGAAGGTCAAGGTGCCGATCCTCGGCATCGTGGAGAACATGGCCGCCTTCGTCTGCCCGCACTGCGGTAAGGAGACCGAGATCTTCTCGCGGGGAGGCGGAGCGCGGGCGGCCTCGGAGCTGAAGATCCCCTTCCTGGGCGAGATTCCTCTCCTTCCCGAGGTCCGGGCCGGGTCGGACTCGGGCAAGCCGATTGTCATCTCCCATCCGGAGTCTCCGGCGGCTAGGGCCCTTTCGGAAATCGCCCGCAAGCTGACGGCGGAGATCCAGACCAGGGCAGCTCAGGCGCCTGCACAGGGAAAGAGCGCTTGGAGCGTTTAACCCTCAGGCCGGATCATCTCCTCGACTGCTACGGCCTCCTCTGCCCGGTGCCGGTGCGCAAGACCGCGCAGGCGCTGAGTGTCCTGCAGGCCGGCCAGATCCTGGAGGTGATCGCCACCGACGAGTGGTTCGGTCCCGATCTGGAGGCCTGGCTGCGGTTTGAGCCCCACGCGCTGCTGGGCGTCGAGCAGCATGGCGAGGAGATCCATGCCTATGTCAGAAAGGAAGATGTCCACACCGGCGATTGAGGTATCGCATCTGGTCAAGCGGTTCGACGCGCCAGGAGGGGTAAGTGGTGCGGCCTCCGATAGCCGCAGCCACGGGCTGACCGCGGTTTCCGACCTGTCGTTCCAGGTCCAGCCCGGCGAGCTGTTCGGCTTCCTCGGCCCCAACGGCGCAGGCAAGACCACCACCATCCACATCCTCTGCACCTTGCTTTCGCCCACCTCCGGTGAAGCGCGGGTAGCCGGCTGGGACTGCCAGCGCCAGGCCGTCCGGGTCCGGGAGCAGATCGGCATCATCTTCCAGGAGCCGAGTCTGGACGAGCGGCTGACCGCCTGCGAGAACCTGGAGTTTCACGGCATGATCTACCACATGCCGAGACCGCTCCGGCAGCAGCGGATTCGGGAGGTGCTGGAGTTTGTGGAGCTGTGGGACCGGCGCGATTCCATCGTCCGGACCTTTTCGGGCGGGATGAAGCGCCGGCTGGAGGTGGCGCGGGGTCTCATGCACCGGCCGAAGGTCCTGTTCCTGGATGAGCCGACATTGGGGCTGGATCCTCAGACGCGCCATCGGATCTGGCAGATGCTGGCCCATCTGCGGTCGAGGGACCGGATGACCCTCTTCCTCACCACCCACTCCATGGAGGTGGCGCAGGCGTGCGACCGGGTGGCGATCCTCGATCAGGGCCGGCTGATCGAGCTGGGGCGACCGCAGGAGCTGATCGCCCAGCGGCGCGCGCGCAATCTCGAGGAGGTCTTTCTTTCGCTGACCGGCCATGGCCTGCGGGATAACGGTGCATCGGAGATCGAGGTGGGCCGCAGCAAGATCCGGAAGATGCGCAGCTGGGCCTGAAGAGAGGTGACTGCGAGGAGGCTCAAAGCCGACGTGGCAATCTCCTTCTTTGATTTTCAGGCGGTCGCGATGATCTGGAAGCGAGAGCTCCTGCGGCTCAGCCGTGACCGCACCCAGATCGGCGGATCCATCGCCCGCCCGATTCTATGGCTTTTTGTGCTGGGGCTCGGCATGGGTTCCGCCTTTCCCGGATTCGGCGGGGTCCGCTACGTCGAGTACCTCCTGCCGGGGATCGTGGCGATGAACCTCATCTTCTCGGCGTTCCTGTCGGCTATCTCCATCATCTGGGACAGGGAATTCGGCTTCCTCAAGGAGATGCTGGTGGCCCCGATTCCCCGCACCTCGATCGCCCTGGGCAAATCGGCGAGTGGCGCCACCGTCTCCTGCCTCCAGGGTTGCATCGTGCTGGCGCTCGCACCGCTCCTGCCGGTCTCCTTCGAGCCCTGGCGGTTGCTCCTGATTGTTCCGGTCATGCTGCTCATCGCTTTTCCGCTGACGGCGCTGGGGCTCCTGATCGCCTCCCGGATGACCTCCTTTGAGGGGTTCGGGACCCTGGCCAACTTCGTCATCATGCCGATGTTCTTCCTAAGCGGGGCGGTCTTTCCCGTCGATTCCACTCCGCCTTTCTTCCGCCTCCTGGCGCAGATCAACCCCCTGACCTACGGGGTGGATCTCCTGCGGGCCGGCTTTTATGGCGTCTCCGACCATGCCCCGGCAGTCAGCTTGAGCATCCTGGCGGCCTTCTCCGGACTGGCGCTGGCGGGAGCGGTCCGCGCCTTCCGCCGCCTGGCCTAGGGTCATGAGTAGGCGCTGATCTCCTCGTGGCAGCACTGCTCTAGGCGTTTTCCTTTCACGCGCGGTGCGAATCCAGTAGAATAAGACTGGTGCGCCGCGTTTTTATTGACGTAGGGGGTCTCACCTGCCCAAAGAGGGGATCCAAGGAATTCATGGAAGCCCTGACCCGCTCCATTCGCAGAGCAGGGCTGGAAGGGCAGGTGGAGGTGATCGCCCGGGGCTGCTTCGGGCTGTGCAACATCGCCCCGAACCTGTACGTGGAGCCCGATGGTATCTGGTACTCCCGCTTCACGCTGAAGGACGTGCCGGTGATCGTCCGGCAGCATCTTCGCAACAACCGTCCCGTCTTGCGGCTGATTCACTATCCGGACCGGAGGCGGGTCAACAAGAGAGGAGAAACGCAGGTGGCTGAGACGCTGGTGGCTCGTGAGGTCGAGGTGGGGGATGTGGCCCCCGATTTTACGCTGAAGGATGAGAACGGTAACCCGGTGGCGCTCTCCAGCTTCCGGGGCAAGAAGAGCGTGGTCCTGGCCTTCTACCCGTTTGACTGGAGCCCGGTCTGCACGAACGAGAACTGCGCCTTGACGCAGGATCTGGCCGAGTTTGAGGGGAAGGAGACGGTGGTCTTCGGCGTGAGCTGTGATTCCTTCTTCTGCCACAAGGCGTGGAGGGAGAAGCTGGGGCTGAAGCAATCGCTCCTGTCGGATCAGCAGCGGGAGGTCTCCAAGAAGTACGGGCTGTTCCTGGAGGAGCTCAACTGCTCCAAGCGGGCTACGGTGGTGATCGACAGGCAGGGCAAGGTCACCTTCAAGAAGGTGCAGGAGATCAAGGTCGCCCGCAGCAACCAGGAGATCCTGGCCGCCCTTCGGTGAAACAAACAGCTCCAGCGTCCGAGGAGCAGGTCCTCGAGCAGGAGGTGCGCCGGCACATCCTGGTGACCACCTGGGACAAGCTGCTGGAGTTGGTGAATCCGATCTACAACTGGGGGCGGCGCAATTCGATCTGGCCACTCCAGTTTGGGCTGGCCTGCTGCGCCATTGAGATGATCTGCACGGCGGCCAGCCGCTTCGACATCGCCCGCTTCGGTGCGGAGCTCTTCCGCGCCTCCCCCCGGCAGGCGGACCTCATGATCGTCTCCGGCACGGTCACGAAGAAGATGGTTCCGATGATCGTGCGGCTCTACAACCAGATGGCGGAGCCAAAGTACGTCATCTCCATGGGAGCCTGCGCCACCGCCGGCGGGCCGTTCAAGGAGGGGTACAACGTCGTCTCCGGCATTGATAAGTTCCTGCCGGTGGATGTCTACATACCGGGATGCCCGCCCACGCCTCAGGCGCTCCTCCACGCGCTGATCACGCTGCAGAAGCAGATCGACAGCCAGGACGCCCGCAAGGTCCGCTGGTACCGGAAGGAGGAGGGCGCGGAGATCCCGGTCCCGGAGCTGGGGCCGGATCTCTTTGACGTTCGCCGGGCGGAGGAAATCAAGAAAATTTGCTCGGGGCCGGCGCCGACCGGACCGGCGGTTCTTCCGAAGTTCGTGCCGGCCTTTAAGGCCACGCCGACGGAGGTGGAAGGGGCAGATCCGAAGGCAACGGAGCTGGCCAGCCGCCTCAACCGCCTGACCAGTGAGGGCGCGGTGACTCCCTGCGGCAAGGCGCTCCTCGTGGATCCGCTGATTCTTCCCGACGTCGCCAGGGCCCTGAAGGACCAGCCGGATCTTTCCTTCGACTACCTGACGAATCTCACCTGCGTGGATTTCGAGGACTGCTACGAGGTCGTGTATCACTTGGCCTCCACGCGGCGGCCGGGTGATCCACTGCTCGCGCTGAAGGTGCGCTCCGGCAAGGGGGCCCCCGAGGTGCCGACCGTGACGCCGATCTGGCCCGGGGCCGATTTCCAGGAGAGGGAGGTCTGGGATCTGTACGGCGTCCGCTTCAGAGGGCACCCGAACCTCAAACGGATCCTCATGTGGGAGGGGTTCGAGGGGCATCCGATGCGGAAGGATTACCTGGAGGCGTACTACGAAGGACCGGGCAAGATTTTCCCGAGCCGGTGGAGGGAGGGGCATCACCAGCTGGCAGAGGAGCGGGTTCCCTTTGCTGACAACGTGACCTATCCAGCCGGCTTCGATCCCGCGGCCTGGAAGCCGGTCCCCGAACCGTGGCGCCCGATCACCTCCGAGGCGCTCAAGAGTCTGAAGACCGACACGCTCACCGTGAACCTGGGCCCGCAGCACCCCTCCACGCACGGCGTCTTCCGGATGCGCGTTGTGGTGGAGGGGGAGCGGATCGTTGCCCTGGAGCCGGTGGTCGGCTACATGCACCGCAACCACGAGAAGATCG
Source organism: uncultured Planctomycetia bacterium (assembly GCA_964343105.1). Taxonomy (GTDB): domain Bacteria; phylum Omnitrophota; class Gorgyraeia; order 1-14-0-20-64-10; family 1-14-0-20-64-10; genus CAYFHV01. The sequence goes on from CAYFHV010000002.1 coordinate 11,499, forward strand.
GGGAGCGGAACACTTACCTCATGAACTTCCCCTACACCGACCGGCTGGACTACATCTGCTCGATGGGGAACAACCTGGGCTACGCCGTCGCGGTCGAGAAGATGATGGGGATCCGCCCGCCGGAGCGGGCGGAGTACATCCGGGTCATCATGGCGGAGCTCACCCGGATCGTGAACCATTTCTGGGCGATCGGGTTCCTCCTGAACGACCTGGGGGCCTTCTTCACGCCGGCCCTCTACGCCATCGAGGAGCGGGAGCTCATCCTGGATCTCTTCGAGATGGCCTCCGGCTCCCGGATGATGTGCAACTACATGCGCTTCGGTGGGGTGATGGCTGACCTGCCGGAGGAGTTCATGCCGGCTACCCGGGAGCTGGTGAGCAACCGGCTGGGGAGGGCGATCGAGCAGATCGACAGATACCTCACCCGCAACGAGATCCTCTTGAGCCGCTGCCGCGGGGTCGGCGTCCTGCCGCGGGACGCGGCGATCGCCTTCTCCGCGGCCGGGCCGGTCCTGCGCGGCTCGGGGGTGAAGTACGATGTTCGGCGGGCCGAGCCGTACTCGATCTACGACCGGTTTGACTTCGAGATCCCGACCTTCCCGGAGGGGGACGTCTACGCCCGATATCGGATGCGGATTGCTGAGATGTGGCAGAGTCTGAAGATCCTGAAGCAGGCGATCCAGGAGATCCCGGCAGGAGAGGTCCAGGCCGGCAAGAAGGCGTGGAACATCCGGGTGCCGGCGGGGGAGGGGTACGGCCGGGTGGAAAACCCGAAAGGAGAGCTGGGGTTCTACATTGTCTCGGACGGGACCGACCACCCGTACCGGTACCACATCCGGGCCCCTTCCTTTATCAACCTCACGGCGCTGGGGCTCATGTGCCAGGGGCATCTGGTAGCCGACGTGGTGGCGATCCTCGGCTCGATCGACATCGTGCTGGGCGAAACCGACCGATGACCGCGACAGAGGTGGTGGGGTGAAGATCTACGGCCTCGAGCTGCTCCGGGGATTGGGCATCACGGTGGGGCATTTTTTAGCCAGCTACGCGGTGGGGCTTCGCCGGACATTCCGGAATCGGTTGCGCGGGGAGGTTCGGCAGCGACCGGGAGAAGGGGGGATCTTCACGGTTCAGTATCCTGAGGAGCGCCTGAAGCTGCCGGAGCGTTTCCGGGTCCTGCCGGTCCTCATCTTCGAGGGCAAAGAGGGCGAGAAATGGAAGGAGGAGACAGAGCTCTGCACCGCCTGCGGGATCTGCGCCAAGGTCTGCCCGCCCCAGTGCATCTGGATCGTTCAGGCCAAGGACGCCTCGGGCAAGCCGAAACCGAAGGCCTCGGACTTTTACATTGATGTGGATGTCTGCATGAACTGCGGACTGTGCGCCGAGTTCTGCCCCTTTGACGCGATCAAGATGGACCACACCTTTGAGCTTGGATCGGAGGAGCGCCACACCTCCCACATCTTCGATATCGACCGCCTGCACGTCTCCACCGAATATTACGCGCGGACGCACCCGAAGGCCTGGGCGGAGGAGGAGGCGCGCCGGGCGGCGAAGGCCAAGAAGCCGGAGACGGCCGGAGCAGGTCAGGGTAAGCCGGAGGCAGGCAATGTATGAGCTGAACTACCTGTTCCTCGGCATCTTTTTTCTCGCGGCGCTGGTGGTCCCGCTCCTGCCGATCGTGCTGGCCTGGTTCATCGCTCCGAAGAAGCCGGGCAGGGTCAAGGGGGAGCCGTACGAGTGCGGGACCGAGGGGGAAGGGGATTCCTGGGTCCAGTTCCGGATCCAGTACTACATCTTCGCGATCCTCTTCGTGATCTTTGACGTGGAGGCGCTCTTCCTCTTTCCCTGGGCCGTCATCTTCAAGGAGGCGGGCGTGGCTGGCCTGGCGGCCATCGGGGCATTTGTGGGGATTATCGCGCTTGGGCTCGTCTACGCGTGGCAGGTGGGAGGGTTGGAGTGGGACTAGATCTTCTGCGGCTCTTTCTGCCGGGGCTGGTGATCCTGGTGCTGGCACCGGTGGGGATGATGTACCTCACCTGGCTGGAGCGGAAGGTGGTGGCCCGGATCCAGGACCGGTTCGGGCCGAATCGGGTGGGGCCCTACGGGCTTCTCCAGCCGATCGCCGACGGGATCAAGATGCTCACCAAGGAGGACATCGTTCCCACCGGGGCGGACTGGGTCTGCCATTTCCTGGCCCCGGTCGTCATCGTGGTGCCGTCCCTTTTCTTGTTTACCGTCCTGCCGGTGGGACCGGGCTGGGTGGCTGCGCCCCTGACCACCGGGCTTCTCTTCTTCATGGCGGTGGGATCCGCCACCACCCTGGCCATCTTCATGGCCGGCTGGGGCTCGCGGAACAAATTCTCTCTGCTGGGGGCGATCCGCAACGCCGCGCAGCTCATCGCCTACGAGGTCCCTCTGGTCCTGGCGCTGGTCGTGGTTCCCATGGTGGTGGGGTCGTTGAGTCTGTTGGAGATCGTGGAGGCGCAGTCCGGCCGCTGGTTCATCCTGACGCCCTGGGGACTGGTGGGCTTCTTCCTTGTGATGACGGCCGGGTTGGCGGAGGTGAACCGGACTCCGTTCGACCTGCCGGAGGCGGAATCGGAGATCGTGGCCGGCTTCCACACCGAATACAGCGGGATGAAGTTCGCCCTCTTCTACATGGCGGAGTTCCTGAGCACTCTGGCCACGGCCGGGCTCCTGGCGGCCCTGTTCCTTGCGGGCTGGAAAGGGCCGTCGGTTCCGCTCCTCCCGGCGGGGGTGGAGCCGATCTTCTGGATGGGGCTGAAGACCTTCCTCATGGTTTTCGTCATGATCTGGATCCGGGGCACGTTCCCGAGATTTCGGATCGATCAGCTCATGGGCCTTGCCTGGAAGGTGCTCATCCCGGTGGCGCTGGCCAACGTGGCGGGCGCGGCCTGCGAGCAGATGATCCCCGGTCTTTGGGGCGAGCTGATGGGCCTGGCGCTGCCGGTGGGCACGTTCCTCTGGACCAGCCAGCTGTGGCTGCGGCCCCAACCCCACTTGACTACGCGCTGGGTCTATGAAAAAGTAGAGGGGTAAGCGCAGGAGTGACTCCGAACAAGAACGGGAGGATCCCTTGGGAAAATTCGTTAGCGTAGCGACCGTCTCGGAGATTGCGCCGGGCGGGGCGAAGCAGGTGGAGGTGGAAGGGCACACGCTCGCCATCTACAACGTGGGCGGCACCTTCTACGCGATTGACAACACCTGCACTCACGTCGGCGGACCTCTGGCCGAGGGGACGGTGGAGGGGGAGGAGGTGGAGTGTCCCTGGCATGGGGCCCGGTTCGACGTCAAAACCGGCAAGGTCGTCAGCCCACCCGCGGGATCGGACGTCCAGTCGTACCCCGTTCGGGTGAACGGATCCAACGTCGAAGTAGAGATCTGACTCGGAGCCAAGCTCAAGGAGGAGACCGATTCGATGTCCTATGTCATCACGGCGAAGTGCCTAGGCGAGCAGTACGCCCAGTGCGTCGAGGTTTGTCCCGTGGACTGCATCTATCCCGGCGATCACAAGGGGGAGAAGTTCATGGTGATCGACCCGGAGATCTGCATCACCTGCGGGGCCTGCCTGCCGGTCTGTCCCGTCGGGGCGATCGTGGAGTCCGAGGACTTCGACCAGGAGTACGCCAAGGTCAACAAGGATCTCTCTCCTGCCTACAAGGGCAACGCGAAGGTTACGCCCCGAGCCAGCAACGACCCTCCGAAGAAGCCCGGCAACAAGCTGGTGTAAGGCCGGCTGCGCAGCCGGCACTGACCGCCCTGCGGGGCGGTGGAATCGCCCACGATGACCCTTTCCGCTGAAGCGGCCAAGGACCGGATCGGCAATCCCTTCCTGATCCGCGAGAAGATCGAGGCCGCGGCCAGGGAAGGGTTCACCTCGCTCACCGAAGACGACCAGTTCCTCGCCAAGTGGTACGGCCTCTACACCCACCGGCATGAGCCCGGATACTTCATGCTGCGGCTCAAGATCCCGGGAGGCCACCTGACAGCCGCGCAGCTGCGCACGGTCGCCCAGATCACGAGCGAGCGCAACCGGGACTTCGCAGACATCACCACCCGGCAGGACTTCCAGCTCCACTGGGTTAAGACTGAGGAGGCCCCGGAGACCCTGCAGATCCTCCAGTCGGCCGGGATCTCGACCCTGGGAGCGTGCGGGGATGTGATGCGCAACGTGGTGGGCTGCGCCGTGGCGGGCGTGGATGCGCAGGAGCTGTTCGACGCCACCCCGATCTTGAGACAGGTGAGCGACCACTTCCTCGGCAACCTGGAGTTTGCGAACCTTCCCCGGAAATACAAGATCTCGATCGCCGCCTGCCGGGAGCAGTGCCAGCAGCCGGAGGTTCAATGCGTGAGCTTCGTCGGCGTGCTGCGGCAGTCCGGAGGCGAGCCGCAGCCCGGGTTCGACCTGCGCGTCGGAGGGGGGCTCTCCACGAAATGGTACTTCGGCCAGCGGCTCAACGCCTTTGTCACCCCGGAGCAGGTGCTGCCCGCGATCCGGGCGATCACCGAGATCTACCGGGACAGCCCGGAGTACCGGAAGGCTCGGTCGCGGGCGCGGCTGAAGTACCTGATTGCGGACTGGGGGGTGGAGCGGTTCCGGCAGGCGCTGCAGGCGAAGCTGGATTTTCCACTCGAGGAGGCCGGGACGGTCGAGGATCCTCCCGACGCATACCGGGACCATGTGGGCGTCCATGAGCAGAAGCAGCCAGGCCTCTTCTACGTCGGGGTGCCGGTCCTCGTGGGGCGGATCTCCGGCGCGCAGATGCGCAAGGTCGCCGACCTGGCCGAGCGGCACGGGGATGGGACGATCCGGCTGACGGTGCGGCAGAACCTGCTCCTCCTCAACGTGTCGAAGGAGAAGGTGGTTTCCGTGCTGGAGGGTCTGGAGGCGGTGGGGCTGAGGGTGAGCGCTTCGCCGATTCATCGGGGAGTGGTGACCTGCACCGGTATCGAGTTCTGCAAGCTGGCGGTCACGGAGACCAAGGTCCGCGCGCGGGAGATCGTGGAGTATCTGGAGAGGAGGGTCACGCTGGAGGAGCCGCTGCGGATCCACATCACCGGTTGCCCCAACACCTGCGCCCAGTCGCCGATCGCCCACATCGGCCTGCAGGGATCGAAGGTCAAGGTGGGCGATCAGATGCTGGAGAGCTACGATGTCGCGGTCGGCGGACAGCTGGGCCGGGACCGGGCGTTCAACCACTTCGTGCTCCGGAAGATCCCCGCGACGCAGGTGAAGTTCCGGCTGGAGCGGCTGCTGCTGGAGTATCGGCAGAAGAGAGCCGGCGGGGAATCGTTCAACGCATTCTGCAGCCGGATCGGGGACGCGGGGGTCGCTCAGTTGCTGGGTGAGGAAAAGCGCGAGGGTGACGGAGCGAGCGGCTAGGCGATGCCGGACGTCGTGGTGATCGGGGCGGGGGTCGTGGGCCTGGCGGTTGGCGAGGAGCTGGCGCGGAGGGGCCTGGAGGTGGAGCTGTTCGAGCGCCAGCCGCAGGTGGCCCAAGAGGCCTCCGGGGCGGCGGCAGGGATTCTCGATCCTCAGGGTGCGGACGGTCCGGGCCCCATGCTGGAGCTGCTTCGGACCGGCTTTCCGCTGGTGGCGGAGATGATTCGCCGGCTGGAGTCCGCCAGCGGGCTGGATCTCGGTTATCGCGCGTGCGGGATGATGGGGATCGTCTTCACCGACGAGGACGCAGCCGATCTGGATCGTGAGCGCCGCTGGCAGGAGGAGGCGGGGCTGGTGGTGGAGCGGCTGGACCGGCGCCAGGTCACGGAGGCGGAGCCGGCGGTGAGCTCGAGGGTACGGGGCGGCGTCTGGTGGCCTCGTGTGTCCCAGGTGGATGTGACGCGAATGGGGGCGGCGTACCAGCGCCTGTTCGAACAGTCAGGCGGCGTTCTGAAGCTCGGGCTGGCAGTGGAGAGGTTCCTGGTGGAGCGGGATCAGGTGGTCGGGGTCGAGACGCGGCAGGGGCGGGTGCACGCCGGATGGGTCGTCGACTGCGCGGGCCCGTGGGCTGCGCTCGATTCAACGCTGCCTTGGGAGATCCCCTCGATCCCGTGCCGCGGGCAGATCATCCAATTTTCCGTCCAGCAGCCGCTCCTGCGCAGCGTGGTCCGCTCCGCCCGGGCCTACCTGGTCCAGCGATTCCCGAGGCAGCTTCTGGCCGGGACCACGGTCGAATACGTCGGATTCGATCGGTCGGTCACCGAGGAGGGCCAGCGGGCGATCCGGGAGGGGGCGTGCGAGATCTGCCCGGGCCTTTCCTCCATCCCGGTGACGTCCGCCTGGGCTGGCCTGAGGCCGGACAGTCCGGACCACCTTCCCATACTGGGGCCCACCCCTCTCGACCGGTTGCTCGTTGCCTCGGGTCACTTCCGCAACGGCATCCTGCTGGCACCGTTGACCGGCCGGCTCATTGCGGAGCTCATCACCCGCGGGGATTGCTCCATCGACCTGTCGCCATTCAAGTTAGCTCGGTTCGTGGCGAAGGCCGCGAGGGATGTTGTAAAATAGGTCGATCGGCGGGCCTCCCAGGCGCGTCGGAGGGCTTCCTTAACTGCGGGGGCCTCCAGAGGCAGGTTGATCAGAAACTCCCGGTGGGATCGGTGCTTGCGGTAGGGCGGCTGCCGCGCGGGCACCGGGAGAAGCTTCTCGACGAGCGACAGGTCGAGGCCCAGGAGGAAGGTGCCGTGGAAGAGGAGGCACGACTTCCTGCGTCGCTGGGCGTTTCCGGAGAACTTCAGATTCCCGAGGGTCAGATCGGTTGCGCCTTGATGGAGGAGCGGCCCGGGAAGGAGAGGCTGGAGCGCCCTCCGGTGCTGTTCCAGCACGTAGGCGTTGGTGCCGGGGATGGTGCGCAGTGCAGGGTTCCGGTCGATCCGCAGGACGAGTGAGAAATTCAGGCAGCCCGGTCCCTGGAGGACGGTGCCGCCGCCGCTCACCCGGCGCAGGACCGGGATCGAAAGCTTGCGGCAGCGGGCCAGGTTGACCTCCTCGCCGGCGTCAGTGGCGTAGCCGAGCACCACGAAGTGCTGTCGGGGCGCCCAGAAGCGGAGCACCTCGGGCGCGGGCTCCTTCTCGCAGAGGTCGAGGAGGAACTCGTCGAAGCGGAGATTCTCTTCCGGTTCGGGGAAGGTCAAGTCAAGGAGCTGCATGGGATCCATTATAGAGGCAACAACGCTTAAGCTGAACACGCCGTATGTGAACACGATCCCCGCGGCCCAGGAGCCGCCCTATCCGGGCGACCGGGAGTTGGAGCGGCGGATCAAGAGCTACGTCCGCTGGAACGCGATGGCCATGGTGGTCAAGGCCAACCGGATCCACGAGGGGCTCGGCGGCCACATCTCCACCTTCGCCTCATGCGCCACCCTCTACGAGGTCGGACTCAACCACTTCTTCCGGGGGCCGGCGGCTGCCGCTAGCGGAAGCCCCGCTTCGCGGGACATCTCTGGACAAAAGCTTCGAGGAAGCGGCACCACGCGCCTCGGCGCAGACGGCTCCCGCCCGGCCGACCTCGTCTACTTCCAGGGCCACGCCTCTCCCGGCAATTACGCCCGCGCCTATGTCGAGCGCCGCATCGATGCCAAGCAGCTCCACCATTTCCGGCAGGAGGTGGTGGAACCGGGGGAGGGGCTCTCCTCCTATCCGCATCCCTATCTCCTGCCGGATTTTTGGCAGTTCCCGACGGTCTGCATGGGGCTGGCGCCGATCCTCTCGATCTACCAGGCGCGGTTCATGCGGTACCTCAAGGCGCGGGGTCTGCTCAAGACCGAGGAGCCGAAGGTCTGGTGTTTTGTGGGCGACGGGGAGATGGACGAGCCGGAATCGATGGGGGCGCTGACCCTTCCCGTGCGCGAGGAGCTGGACAACCTCATCTGGGTGGTCAACTGCAATCTCCAGCGGCTGGACGGCCCGGTGCGGGGCAACGGCAAGATCATCCAGGAGCTGGAGGCCCTTTTCCGGGGGGCCGGTTGGAACGTGATCAAGGTGATCTGGGGATCGAATTGGGATCCCCTTCTGGCGGCGGACCACGAGGGCCTCCTGGTGAAGAGGATGGAGGAGGCGGTGGACGGGGATTACCAGAAGTACTCCGTCGAGCCGGGCAGCTATGCGCGCAAGCATTTCTTCGCGCGCCACCCCAAGCTGCTGGAGATGGTGAACCACCTCACCGACGAGCAGATCCACAAGCTGCTCCGCGGCGGGCACGACCCGCAGAAGGTGTACGCGGCGTACCGTGCGGCGGTGGAGCATCGCGGCTCCCCCACCGTGATCCTGGCGAAGACGGTGAAAGGCTACGGCCTGGGGGAGGCGGGTGAAGGGCGGAACATCACGCACCAGCAGAAGAAGCTGAATGAGAAGGAGCTCAGGGAGTTCCGGGCCCGCTTCAACATCCCGATCAGCGACGAGGAGGTGGTGGAGACGCCGTTCTACCGCCCTCCGGTGGGCAGCACGGAGATGCAGTACCTGCAGGAGCGGCGCAAGGCGCTGGGCGGTTTCCTGCCGCAGCGCCAGGTGCGCGCGGCGCCTGCCGCGGTCCCGGAGGCGGGGGAGTACGCCGAGTTCCTGCAGGGATCCGGTCAGATGGAAATCTCCTCCACCATGGCGTTCGTGCGGATCCTGAGCAAGCTGCTCCGGCACAAGGGAATCGGCCGGCAGATCGTCCCGATCATTCCGGACGAGGCGAGGACCTTCGGGATGGATGCCCTTTTCCGGCAGATCGGCATCTACTCCCCGAAGGGACAGCTCTACGAGCCGGTGGATCGGGAGACCCTTCTCTTTTACCAGGAGGCGAAGGACGGCCAGCTTCTGGAGGAGGGGATTACCGAGGCCGGCGCGATGAGCTCCTTCATTGCGGCCGGCACCTCCTACGCCAATTACGGCATCCCGATGCTTCCCTTCTTTATCTACTACGCCATGTTCGGATTCCAGAGGATCGGCGATCTCATGTGGGCGGCGGGGGACAGCCGCGCGAAGGGCTTCCTGCTCGGTGCGACGGCAGGGCGGACGACCTTGAACGGCGAAGGGCTCCAGCATCAGGACGGCCACAGCCATCTCCTGGCCAGCGCGATCCCGACGCTGCTCTCCTACGATCCGGCCTTCGGGTACGAGATCGCGGTGATCATCCGGGACGGCATCGAGCGGATGCTGGTCAAGGGGGAGGAGCTTCTGTACTACCTCACCCTCTACAACGAGAACATCTCCATGCCGGCCATGCCGGCCGGCGCGGAGGAAGGGATCCTCCGGGGCCTCTACCGGCTCCGGAAGGGGCCTGCCGGCAAGAAGCACCGGGCCCACCTCCTGGGCAGCGGGCCCCTGCTGTGCGAGGTGCTGCGGGCTCAGGAGATCCTGGCGGAGCGTTTCGGAGTCTCTGCCGATATCTGGAGCGCCACCAGCTACAAACTGCTCCGGACGGATGCACTGAACGCCCGGCGCTGGAACATGCTGCATCCGACGGCGCCGCCCCGGAAATCCTATCTGGAGAGGGCGCTCGAGGGACAACGGGGGGTCTTCGTGGCGGTCTCGGATTACATGAAGGTGGTGCCGGACCAGATCGCCCCGTGGGTGCCCGGGGGCCTCACCACGCTGGGTACCGATGGCTTTGGCCGCAGCGACACACGCCAGGTGCTGCGCCGCTTCTTCGAGGTGGATGCGGAGATGATCGCGCTGGCTGCCCTGTATGCCCTCTGCCAGAAGGGCTTTCTTGAACCGGCCGCAGTGGAGAAGGGAATCCGCGAGCTGGGGATCAATCCTGAAAAACCGTTCCCGGTGATCCTGTGACGGTGGAGCTGCGGCTGCCGGCACTGGCCGAGGGAGCCGACTCCGGAACCGTGGTCAGCGTTCAGGTGACTCCGGGCAGCCGGATCGAGAAGGGGCAGACGATCCTCGAGCTGGAGAATCAGAAGGCGATCGCCCCCGTCCCCTCCACAGCGTCTGGCCAGGTGGTGAAGGTTCACGTCAAGCAGGGGGACCTGATCACAGTCGGCCAGGTACTGGTGACCGTGGAGGCGGAGGAGGGCGCGGGCGGGGTTGCGCCTCCCGCACACGGACCTGCGGCCCGCCTACCGTCCGCCGGCGCGCTAGGGGCCAGGCCGGCCGACCGCCCATACCGTTCGCCCGCCGGTGCTCCGCCCCCCATTTCACCGAGCTTGAGAAAGATGGCGCGTGAGCTGGGGATCGACCTGGCGAAGGTGCCGGGATCGGAGCGGGGCGGGCGAATCACGGCGGAGGACCTACGGGGGCACGTCGCGCGCCTGCAGCAGGCCGGCGAGCGCAAGAGCCCCTCCGGCCCGCCGGTGGATTTCTCCCGATGGGGGCCGATCCGCAGGGAGAAGTTCTCGTCGTTGAGGCAGTCGGTCGCCCGGGCCATGCAAGAGTCCTGGGAGTCCATCCCCCACGTGACCCAGCTTGACGAAGCGGACGCGACCCCCATTTGGGGGATGATGCAGAAGCACGCCCCGGCGTTTCAAAAAGGGGGGGTGAAGCTGACGCTGACGGTCTTCCTCCTGAGGGCCCTCGCGCAGGTGCTCAAGAAGCACCCCATCTTCAACTGCAGTCTCGACGAGAGCGCGGGGGAGCTCGTCCACAAGGAGTACGTGCACATCGGGATCGCGGTGGACACCGAGGCGGGCCTGATCGTGCCGGTCCTGCGGGACGTGGACAAGAAAGGGATGCGGCAGCTGGCGAAGGAGCTGGAGGAGCTCGCGGAGCGAACGCGGCAGCGGAAGGTGACGCTGGAGGAGCTGCACGGGGCCAGCTTCACCCTTTCCAACCAGGGCGGCATCGGAGGGACGCACTTTACCCCGATCATTCATAAACCCGAGGTGGCGGTCCTTGGGGTGGGACGCGCGGTCATCCGGCCGGTCTACGTTAAGGAAGGAAGCCCTCCCGAGCCTCGCCGGATCCTGCCGCTAGCGGTTTCCTACGACCACCGGGTGATTGACGGCGCGCAGGCCGCTCGCTTCATCCGGGACCTGGTTCAGGCGCTGGAGACCTTTCCCGAGCCGGAGCTCGAGCGGTGAGTCCCGTCGAGCTGACCCAGGCGGAGCTGGTTGTGCTTGGAGCCGGGCCCGGCGGCTACACCGCCGCCTTTTACGCGGCGGACCGGGGAAAGAGAGTGATCCTGGTGGATCAGGAGAAGCGACTCGGAGGGATCTGCCTCAACGTCGGCTGTATTCCTTCCAAGGCGCTGCTGCATGCGACCGGCTTCGTGCGGCAGGCGGAGGATTCGAAGAATCGGGGCATCGCTTTTGGAACCGCCAAGGTAAGTTTGGGACAGCTGCGCGCCTGGAAGGACTCCGTGCTGGACCGACTGGGGAAAGGGATCCAGACCCTTGCGGAGAAGCGGGGCGTCGAGCTCCTGCGCGGCCGCGGCCATTTCGAGGATTCGCATACCCTGCGGGTGGAGACCGCCGGTGGCCAGAAGTTCATCCGGTACGAGACCGCCATCATCGCAGTGGGATCCCAGCCGGCCATGCCGGCGGCCTTTGATCTGGGCAACAAGCGGGTGATGACATCGAACGAGGCGCTGGAGCTGGAGGAGATCCCGGAGAAACTGCTGGTGGTGGGAGGCGGCTACATCGGCATGGAGCTCGGCACGGTCTACGCCACCCTGGGAAGCAAGGTGGTTCTCGTGGAGGCGTTGGGGACGATCCTTGCCGGTGCCGACCCCGATCTCGTCCGGCCGGTGATGGAATACGCCCGGCGGGCCTTTCAGGAGGTCCGGCTGAACGCCAAGGTTCAGAAGATGGCCACGAGCGGCAAGCAGATCAAGGTGACAATGGAGGCGGCGGGGAAGAAGCTGGAAGAGCTGTACGACCGGGTGCTCGTCTCGGTCGGGCGGATCCCCAGCTGCGACGACCTGGGTCTGGAGAATACGCGGGTCGGCCGGGACGACAAGGGCTTCATTCAGGTGAATGCCCAGCAACAGACGGCCGATCCGGCGATCTACGCCATCGGCGATGTGGTGGGCGGCGCCATGCTGGCCCACAAGGCGTCGCGGGAGGCGCGCGTCGCGGTGGAGGCGATGACCGGCGAGCACAGCGCCTTCAAGGACGTGATCATCCCGGCCGTCGTCTTCACCGATCCGGAGGTGGCCTGGTGCGGCCTGACGGAGTCGGATGCGCGTGCGGGGAACATCCCCATTGAGATCGCCCGATTCCCGTGGGCGGCCTCCGGCCGTGCGCTTACCATCGACCGGCCGGATGGTTTAACCAAGCTCATCCTGGAGCCCGAGACCGAGCGGATCCTCGGCGTCGGCATCGTGGGCCACGGGGCAGGGGACCTGATCAGCGAGGGAGTTCTCGCAGTGGAGATGGGTGCCACGGCCCGCGACCTTGCGGAGACCGTTCATCCACACCCCACCCTCTCCGAGACGCTCATGGAGTGCGCCGAATCGTTCTACGGCACTTCCGCCAGCGTCCTGGCCCGGAAAAGGACGAGCTAACCTTCCTCCATGCGGCACGGCAAGATCGTTCTCGTGACCGGAGGGGCCGGTTTCATCGGCTCGCATCTCGTGGATGCTTTGGTCCGGCGGGGGGACCGGGTGCGCGTGCTCGACAATCTGCTCACCGGAAAACTGGAGAACCTCCGCGGTCTGCTCGACCGGATCGAGCTCATCCGCGCGGACATCCGGAATGAGGCGGCCCTGCGCAGGGCACTGCGCGGGGTACGGGTGGTCTACCACCAGGCGGCCCTGCGCTCGGTTCCCCAGTCCGTCAAGGATCCGGCCGGCTACCACGAGGTCAATGCCACGGGCACGCTCACCTTGCTCCGGCTGGCCGGGGAGGCCGGGGTCCGCCGTGTGGTGTACGCCTCCTCGAGTTCAGTGTACGGGGATTCAAACCAGCTTCCCCAAAGGGAGAATCAGCTTCCACGCCCGCAGTCTCCTTACGCCGCCTCCAAGCTGGCCGGTGAGATCTATGCAGGCATGTTCACCCAGCTGTACCGGCTGGAGACGGTGGGGCTGAGGTATTTCAACGTCTTCGGCCCCCGGCAATCCCTGCAGAACAGGTATGCGGTGGTGATCCCCCAATTCATCACCTGCCTGCTCCGGGGGACCCCCACTCCCATCGACGGAGATGGACGGCAGACGAGGGACTTCACGTACATTGACGACGTCGTCCGGGCAAATCTCCTGGCAGGCACGGCCCGGGGCGCGGCCGGGCAGGTCTTCAACGTGGCCGGCGGGGCAGGGCACTCGGTGCGGGAGCTTGCCCAGCGGCTGAATCGTGTGATGGGCTTGCGGATTGCGCCGACCTTCCGGTCCGCCAGATCGGGCGATATCCGACACAGCCACGCGGATCTCTCCCTGGTGCGGCGGATCCTCGGCTACCGCCCGCAAGTTTCCTTCGAGGCTGGCCTGCGCCAGACGATCGCCTGGTTCGACCAAAACCGCCAGCAGTGGGAGCAAAGCCGATGAAAAGGAGAGGGATCGGGCAATTTGATCCGCCATGTCAACGCATCCGCATGACCTGCTAAGCGATCGGGCCGTTCGACCGCTGCTGATAGCGCTTTTTATCACCGTGGGGATCACGGTGCTGGAGATCGTGGTGGGTATTCTGTCGCACAGCTTGGCCCTCCTGGCGGATGCGGGCCATATGGTTACAGATGCCGCCGCGCTGGTGATGTGTCTGGCTGCCTCCTGGATTGCCCGCCAGCCAGCGACCCACACCAAAACGTATGGTTTCTACCGCACGGAGATTTTGGCGGCTTTCTTGAATGGCTTGACGCTCTGGTTGGTTGTCGTGTGGATCGTCACCGAAGCCGTCCATCGGTTGATTCGTCCTCCGGTTGTTCAAGCACCGATGATGTTGATGACGGCGATCATTGGTCTCGTCGCCAATCTTGGGTGCTCCTGGGTGTTGCAACGGTCGCAGAGCCAGAATCTTAATCTTCGAGGTGCCTATCTTCATGTCTTGGCCGATGCCTTAGGTTCAGTCGGTGTCATTGCCGCTGCAACAATTATCTGGACGACTGGCTGGCATCTGGCCGATCCCTTGGCCAGCCTCTTCGTTTGCCTCATCATTCTCTGGAGTTCGTGGAACCTGATCAGCCAATCGGTCAACATCTTGCTGGAAGGGGTGCCTGCCCATATCGATGTCACTGAAGTTGTGCGAGCCATACAGGGCATGACAGGGGTGCGATCGGTTCACGATGTACACATCTGGACGATTACCTCAGGGATGGAAGCGATGAGTGCGCATGTAGGAATCGAGAACCTAACCGATAGCCAAGATGTACTGGGCCGTCTCAACGCCCTTCTGTGCGAGCGGTTCCAGATCCACCACGCGACCATTCAGCTTGAAGGAGCTTCCCCAGATAGGTCCTTTAAATAAAGGTGATGAAAAAACTCTTCGTTCGGACGTATGGGTGGCCGATGGGAGCACTATTACACTACCTTGGCGGGGTTCCTCCGCCATCTGAATCGGGGCGGGGGCCTGCCTTTTGTGCTTGGGCCTCTTTGTGGGACTCAAGCAGCGCCAGCCTGGCTGCGAACAGGTTGTGCTGATCAAGTGAGGGTATCGCCTATGAAGTGGCAGGCCAAATCCTGAGAGCCTCAACCACATTCTGGGGCAAATTTCTGGGGCTAGGTCGGAAAGTCAATGTCATCTCATCCTGAGAAAGAAGGGATTGGAACCGCGCTCCATGCAATTGCGCATGGCCTTGTTCAGACGTGGAAAAAAGGACTTAGAGAAAAACAACTTGTTTCTTCCGAAATTACGGATATACAACTCGAATTCAACCTTATCTTCGCTGCACTTTGGATAGCGAGCGTCGCATATGAGATGACCACTGAAGATAAAGCAACCTTTGAGCGAAACGCCAAGGCAATGTATGACGAATTTCTTAAGGCATTAAGACAAGCTGAATCAGAACAAATGGGGCGAAGCGGACCATCAACGTTTCCGAGCCTCGGCGATGTCTTACAAAACGAAGAAGAGATTTCCAGAATTTGTAAGGAAATTCAGGCGGACGTAGAACGCGGGACGGGGAACCGCAAGAGCATCGATCAGACGCTCCAGACGGGTTTCTCTACGATATTAGAATATTTGTTTCCGATCAGAGGACCGCGCTATCAGAAAGCTTGGAAGGATGGTGCTGCCAAGCTTTACGGTCCGACGTTTGACGTGTCACTAGAGCTCTATCGGGACTTGACTGGGAATGATCCAAAGACTGTCGAAGCGCTCCCGGCAGTCCTCGGGCTGAACATAATGTTGGCAGCTTCTTTTCCAGCGATACAAAAGACCTTAGCCGAATTTGGATATCATCCATAGATATGAAAAAACTCTTCGTTCGAACGATGGGGTGGCCGTACACGCCAGTTCTACAGGACTGCCCTACGGGAAGATTATTCGCCATTCGTGGAGTTTGCGCGCTGGCTGGCCCGAACGGAACGTCTTACGAGAGAGATGGTTGAATCCAGAAAGTCACGGATTTACCCGGGCTGATGGGTGAGAACCGCCTCCTTGTCAGGTTGGGTATCTTTAGAGGTGCACCTAACAAAATTTGGCAAGGGCGAACGCCCCAGCCCTGCACATTCATTGGTTCGCGGGGGCATCCCTGAATGGTTTTATGTTAGACATTATGTCTAACATATGTTATACTTTTCTGTGGAGGTGGAAAAATGAAAGCAGTCAATATTCGTGAATTGACTCACCACTTCTCAAGTTATCTTAGAGTGGTGAAGCGGGGGGAGCGTATTGTAGTCATGGAAAGGAGTTCGCCGGTGGCGGACTTGGTTCCTCATAACGAGAATTTGACTTCACCCGGCTGGAAACGGCTAATTCAGAAAATCCGAGTAAAAGGAGATGAGGCACTTTCTGAAACAACAACCCGTTTGCGAGCCGAGGAGCAATGAGGGCGTTCGTTGACACGTCCTCGCTCTTCAAAAAATACGTCGAGGAGGATGGCTCGAAGGAATTGGATTCGCTGCTTCGGGAAGTTTCAGAAATCGCCGTTTCACCTGTAACGTGGCTCGAGATGAGTGCGGTAATCGCCAGGAGGCTGCGCGAAAAAACTTTGACTTCGCAACAGGCTGCCTGGCTCAAATCAGAGGCGCATAAAGATTTTCAGAGTTTTCATCGAGTGATTTGGAACGAAGCTCTAGAAAAAACAGCAGCAGATCTCGTTTATGAGCATCCGCTTTCGACGCTTGATGCGATTCAGTTGGCTTCAGGGCTTCTCTCGAAGGCCGATCTCTTTGTGACATCGGATCAGGGGCTATTTGAGGAAGCGAAGAAGAGCGTTCGCAAGGCCGTGTGCATATGAAAGAGGTCGATAGCTTGAGGGGTTTTGATAAGCATCTACACAAATTGCTGGGAGCGCATCCGGAAGCAGCTCTGGAACATGCCAAGCTGTTCGCGGAGCTTCCAATTTCGAGTCAACTCGCCATCATGCGCCGGCGACGGGAATTGTGTCAGCGCCAAAGCTCTTCGCAGCCATGTTCTCCTCGTTCCTGATGAGGAACTCAACCGCCTCACCACGGCGTAAGATGTGTCCCTAAATGAAGCGTCCCTACTATCCTCATGGGACCATTTAGCGTAGCGTTAAGAGGTCGACATGAAGAAGATTCTCGTTGAATGTATCGGCACGTTCTTCCTCGTTCTGGTCGTCGGGCTGACAGCCATTGCCCCCGGTGCCGGGGCGATGGCTCCGTTAGCGATTGGGGCCATCCTGATGGTCATGGTGTATGCCGGCGGCCACATCTCTGGAGGTCATTACAATCCGGCGGTGACGCTTGCCGTGTGGCTCCGGGGCAAGTGCGACGCGAAGGACGTCCCATTGTACATGGGAGCGCAAGTGGTTGGAGCGGTTATCGCAGCGCTCCTGGTAGGGTTCTGTAAGCGCGGGAGCATTGTCACGGCCCTGCAGCCCGCCGCGTTGCCGGCGCTCCTGATTGAGTTTGTGTTTACGTTTGCCCTGGCGTACGTTGTCCTGAATGTGGCGACTGCTAAGGAGACGGCCGGCAACTCCTACTTCGGCTTGGCGATTGGATTGACGGTCATGGCCGCCGCTTATGCAGGAGGGAACATTTCTGGCGGGGCGTTTAATCCGGCTGTTGCCATCGGCATTACCCTAATGGGACTCAGTACGGCTGGCAATCTTTGGGTCTTCCTGGTGGGCAACTTGGGCGGCGGGGCGCTCGCTGCGTTCATCTTCCGTCTGACGAATCCGAACGACTAGCGGACTTATCCTCATCTATGTGAGGATAAAAGCAGTCATCATGTCCCATGAGTAAAACCATTTTCGTCCACGCATACGGGTGGCCGATGGGAGCACTATAACACTACTTTGGCGGGGTTCCTCCGCTACCTGAATCGGGCTGGAACCACCGTGCGGTGATCCTCTGCGGTTTCGGGTGGGCCACGCGTTGGCCGCCAGATGGTATAATTGGGACCAGGAAGGAGATAGGAACATGACCGATCGGATTGTTTCTGACGTGAATATCTGTGGGGGTGAGCCGTGCGTGAAGGGGACCCGAATCCCCGTCAAGGTGGTCTTGAGCCACCTGGCAGCCGGCGATACCATTGAGGATTTGCGCAAGGATTTTCCAAACCTCACCGAAACAGACATTCGCGCTTGCCTTGAGTACGCCTCCTACCTGGCAGCCGAACACGTGGCCTGATGCCGCGTGCCATCCTGGATGAGAACGTCAGCCTCCAGGTAGCAGCCCGCCTCGAAGCATTAGGGTACGAAGTCACCGCCATCTCCAAGCACCCTGAGCGCGGGATGCAGGACGAAACTGTCTTTGCCCTTGCCAAAGGGTGCCTCCTCGTGACCCGTGATGCCCACTTCACCAACCCCCTCCGATTTCCATCTGCTGAAACAGGCGGCATTTTGTTCATCACCCATGGGAATCTTCGTGGACGCGATGAAGCCGAACTTGTCGAAAGATTCTTAAGGGATCATCGGTCCGAGGATTTTGCTGGCCACCTTGCGTTTCTCTCCCCTGCCGGATTCAGGATTCGATGAGAAAGGAATCGGGTGATCGGAGATCAACCGCTTCATGAGAGGATTTGATAAGCACCTGCATGAATTGCTCGTGAAGCATCCAGAAGCAGCTCTTGAACACGCTAAGCTGTTTGCGGAACTTCCAATCTCCACCCAACTCGCCATCATGCGCCGCCATCGGCCGGCTTTTGGGCCTGACGGTCGAAGCCGGGAAGAAGCAACCCTTCATGGGGGCTGGGGCATTGAGCAACCTGGCCTACTTCCATCGGGTGAAGCTCAGTTTCATGCTCGATGACACGACCTTCCGGTTCACCACCTATATCGGATTCTCAACCGCGATGGACATCCCCAAGATCGGCCTACTGGGCCGGATCGGCTTCTTCGACCGTTTCCGCCAGGTCTCCTTCCACCCCAAAGAGCAGTTTGTGGAGTTGATTACACTGAGTTCCAAGGAGAGGTAGTCCTCTAGAGTTAGGTGTCAGACGTGTGTGATGAAGGAAGTATAGCCACTAAACCAGTTGCCACAGAACAACCGGCTCCAGTAAGTACCCAGACCAAAGCAGCACCAGACCCGACCCTTCCCCCCACGGCTGGCCGGAGACCGAGCGGTGTCTTCGAAAAGTTTGGGGGTCCCCTATTGGCTGCCGCAATTACTTCTATAACAGTGGTTGTCGCACATAGCTGGATCGTCCCGACTGTGGCTCGCCATCAAAGACGAATTGACCGAATGTATCAGGCCATGTTCGATGCGGAGCAGTCCGTGCGCCTCTTGTATGGGTATGCATGGAACGTGTGGAACGAGAGACGCAGGGGGGCGGGCGCAACCAATGCCCCGCTAGAAGATTTTCAGGAAGCCGAAGCAAAGGCGGCGAGTTTGACACTCCAACTCGCTCTTATTTTCGGCGATGATATAGCTGCTGACTGGGAGAGAGTTGTTCGAGGTTATCACGACGTTGCGTATCCGATTACGCATCCTGGTGAATTTCCGGTCGAACCCACAAAGCCGGAGATGAACGAAAGGTTAAATCCGCTTTCACAGCGAGCTGGCGACGTGACTAGAAGGATTCAAGCCGTGATACGGGAGACCGAGGGCAGGCCGTGGTGGAGAGTTTTGCTTTCTCACGAGCGATGAAATTCCTCTACGTAACGACTTTTGGATGACCGTATGTGCCACTTACTCGGGATAGTGTTGAAGCTGCTAAAGAAACTGAACGGGTTGGAGGATAATTAAGCCGTGCTTCTCGGGCGTCCTATGGGCCTGGGTGAAAAGATATTCTATGGAGCGACGCTCGCTCTTGGAATGCTAGCATTGGGTTTTACTATCCGTGGAGGGTATTTTGCGTGGACCGCGTTCCTGCTTGGATCACCCATCATTGCCACGATCGTTGGTGCATACTTTTGGATCCGCTTGGATGTGTGGCGGTCTGAGAAAACGATCGAGACGCTTTCCAGTGAGGACGAAGCTATTAAGAGAGACTTATTTTCTCGACGAGCTGATTGCCGAATGGCGTTCGCTTTGCTAGCACTGGCTGCAGCGGCTCAGATATATTTATTAGGCTCGATATCGGAGCGACTTCACGCCATGGTTTTGCTGTTGCTCCCCCCTTCAGTCATCAACTGCGTAGCTCGATCAATGGAAGAGATTCCGAAATAAGAAGATGTACAGTGAGAGAGGGAGGGAAAGAATGAAACTGAAGAAACGAGACAAGTTTATTATGGGGGGAATATTGCTCGTTGCGATTACGAAGTTACCAACCTTACAACAGCAAACATTTGATGTTTCAGGTTTGATTGGTTTGATAATCATGGGTGCGATCGTTGGTTTAATTGGCTATGTAATGTTCGGAAGAGAGAGGAAGAAGCGAGAGGACAAGAAATGATCTTACGCAGCAGGGCATCAGGAACCGACAGCCAGACATTTCTAGGGTAATGAAGCGTCTCTACTTGGTTACCTACGGATGCCAGATGAATGTGCGGGATTCCGAGGAGGTGACCGGGCTTCTGCTGGAGCGGGGCTACAGGCTGACCGAGGCGGAGGGGGAGGCGGATGTGATCCTGTACAACACCTGCTCGGTGCGTAGCCACGCGGAGGACAAGGTCTGGTCGGAGCTGGGCCGGGTGCGGGCGATGAAGACGGCCCGGCCGGAGCTCATCATCGGGGTGATGGGCTGTATGGCCAAGGCCCAGCGGGGAGAGATCTTCCGCCGGATGCCGCACGTGGATTTCATCGCAGGGCCGGCGCAGCTCTACGAGGTGCCCGAACTCATCGAGTCGATCTACGAGGAGCGGCGGCCGATGATGGCGATTCAGGAGAAGGGGCGACGTGAGTTCCAGACCATCTCCTTTCACACGGGCAAGGTGAGCGCCCTGGTCACCATCATGGAGGGGTGTGACAAGCTCTGCACCTACTGTGTCGTTCCGTACACGCGCGGGCCGGAGATCAGCCGGCCGCCGGAGCAGATCCTCGCGGAGGTGCGCGGGCTGGCGGCCGGGGGATACCGGGAGGTGATGCTGCTCGGGCAGAACGTGAACTCCTACGGCAGGCGGCTTCCCGGCGAGCGGGGGAAGGCAACCCGCGCGGTCGGTTTTGCGGATCTTCTGGCTCAGGTGAACCAGGTGGAAGGGATCGAGCGGATCCGGTTCATCACCTCGCACCCGTGGGACGCGGCGGAGGAGCTATTCCGGGCGATGGGGGAGCTGGAGCATGTCTGCGAGCATCTGCATCTGCCGGTGCAGTCCGGTTCGGATGCGGTGCTCGAGAGGATGCGGCGGGGATACACCGCGGAGGAGTATCTGGAGAAGCTCAGGCTGCTGCGACGGACCGTGCCGGGAGTGGCGGTGACTACGGATCTCATCGTCGGATTCCCGGGGGAGACCGAGACCGATTTCGAGGCCACGGTCCGCCTGGCGCAAGAGGCGCAGTTCGATTCGGCTTTCGTCTTCTCCTATTCGCCCCGGCCGTTTGCCGCAGCTTCCCGGTGGCAGGACGATGTGCCTGCGGAGGTGAAGAGCCGGCGGCACCAGAGATTGCTGGCTCTGCAGGAGGAGATCTCGCGGCGGCGGGCGGAGGCCCTGATCGGGCAGGAGGTGGAGGTGCTGGTGGAATCGGAGGGGAGCGGGCGGAGCCGGACGAATCGGAAGGTCTACTTCTCGGCAGACTCTGCCGGTCCCGGCGATCTGGTGGAGGTGCGGGTGGGCGGGGTGCGTGGCCAGAGCCTTCTAGGAAATGTGGAATCCTAAGCGGTACGACGTACCTCAAGGGCCTCAGGTACGTCGTACCGAATTGGGTATCGTTGTTTTGGTTTTCATGGTCATGGCGTTGAGGGGCTCTCCGTCATTTGCCGGTGAGGACCCGGGTTCTCTGCAGGCGGCCTTCTTGCGAGGGGAATACGAGACGGTGTTAACGGGCACGGCGCGCCAGCTTGGGGCGGGAGCGGAGCGGACGGATGAGATGCTGTACCTGCATGGCGTGTCGGCGCTGAAGCTCAGGGATTGGGAAACGGCCCGGGCCAGCTTGGGCCGATTGGTGCGGGAGTATCCGGAGAGCTCCCTGGCCCCCCACGCCTGGCTGGCGATCGGGGACTCCTGGGCGGGATCCGGTGATCCGGAAAAGGCGGCGGAGGCCTATGCGCGCCTCGCCTCCGGGGACCGGGACACACCCCTGCTGCCGCAGGCCGTTTTCCGTCTGGGCAAGGCGCAGAGCGACCTGGGACAGTGGAGCCAGGCCCAGCGGTCGTTCGAGCGGGTGCTTAAGGAAGCGCCCGGCTCTGCGGAGGCCGCCTGGGCGCGGGAGATCCTCGATCGAGGGGATTTCTTCTTCACGGTGCAGGTCGGCGCCTTTGTGAGTCGTGCCAACGCCGTCAAGCTGGAGTCGGAGCTGCGGCGGCGGGGATACGAGCCGGAATTGAGCCAGACCTCCACGCAGGGCAAGGTTTTTCATCGGGTGCGGGTGGGTCGATTCGAGCGCCGGGAAGAGGCCCAGGCGCAGGCCGAGCAGCTCCGGAAGGAAGGTTTTCCTGCCAAGCTCTTCCCCTAGCACCACAGAGCTGCTGGCGATTGTGGGGCCCACCGGCGTCGGCAAGAGCGATGTTGCCGTGGCGATCGCGCGGCAGATTCCCTCCTCCGCCGGAGGCGGATTCGCCTCTGGTGCGGAGATCGTCGTAGTTGATTCCATGCAGGTTTACCGCGGGATGGACGTCGGGACCAGCAAACCCCCGGCCTCGATTCGGCAGGAGATCCCGCACCATGGGCTGGACCTGGCCGATCCGGAGGAGGAATTCGATGTGGCCCGCTACGTCCGGTCCGTTCGGCCCCATCTGGAGGAGATCCGCGGACGGGGCCGGCTGCCGCTCCTGGTGGGTGGTTCCGGCCTCTACCTGCGCGCCCTGCTGGATGGGCTCTGCGAGGCGCCGGGAGGGAATGCGCTGCTGCGGGAGGAGCTTCTGGTGGAGGGAGCCCGTGCGGGATCGGAGAAGCTGCATGCCCGGCTGCAAGCGGTGGATCCGGAGGCGGGTACGAGGATCCACCCCAACGATCTCCGGAGGATCGTGCGCGCCCTGGAGGTGTTTCTTGCGACGAGCAAGCCGATGACCGTTTGGCAGAAGGAGACCCCTCGGCCTTTCGATCCGGGCAGCGCGATCCGGATGATAGGGCTGACGGCCGACCGGGACTGGCTTTACCGCAGGGTGGAGGAGCGGGTGGATCGGTGGCTGGAGGGGGGATGGCTGGAGGAGGCGCGGCGCCTGTCGGCCAGCCCCCTGAGCCGGACCGCCCGGGCAGCGCTCGGCTACGGAGAGCTGTTCGATTTCCTGGAGGGGATGCTCGACTGGGCCGAGACGCGCCGCCGGATCCATCAGCGGAGCCGGCGGTACGCCAAGCGCCAATGGGCCTGGTTCCGGCAGGATCAGAGGATCGTCTGGGTGCAGGCGGGGCAGCGCCCTGCGGAGGAGGTCGCGGAGAGGATCCTCTCCTCGGCGTAAGATGGAAAAGGCCTTCCTGGTGAATGTGGAGATCCGGGAGAGGAGGCAGCGCAGCGGCTGGCCGCAGGCGGAGACCGCCGCGGAGCTGCGTGAGTTGGCCCGCTCAAGCCGCCTGGAAGTCCTGGAGGAGGTCACGGTGCGGCGCAATCGCGCGACCGCGGCGCTCCTGATCGGGAAGGGCAAGGGCGAGGAGATCCATTCCCGGTGCCATGCGTCCGGAGCGGAGGCGGTTGTGTTCGGGAAGGATCTGAGCTCCGCGCAGCAGAGGAACCTGGAGGACCTTCTGGGAGTCAAGGTGATCGACCGAACGCAGCTGATCCTGGACATCTTTGCCCGCCGGGCGAATTCGCAGGAGGGACGGGTGCAGGTGGAGCTGGCCCAGCTGGAGTATCTGCTCCCGCGGCTGGCAGGCAAGGGGATCCTGCTGTCGCGGCTGGGAGGCGGAATCGGGACACGGGGCCCGGGAGAGCAGAAGCTGGAGGTGGACCGCCGCCGGATCCGCGTGAGGATCGGACGGCTGCGCCAGGAGCTGCAGGAGATCCGGGAGCGCAGAGAGATTGCCCGGCGCAAGAGGGAGAAGGAGGCGATTCCTTCCATCGCGATCATCGGGTACACCAACGCCGGCAAGAGCAGTCTGCTCAACGCCCTCACGCAGGCGGGGGCGCAAGCGAGGGACGAGCTCTTCACGACCCTGGACCCTCTGACACGACGGTTACGGTTGCCGAGCCATCAGCAGATCCTGCTGACCGACACGGTCGGCTTCTTGAGGGAGCTGCCGCATCACCTGGTGGATGCGTTCCGTGCGACGCTGGAGGAGGTGACCCAGAGCGATCTCCTCCTGCACGTGCTGGACGCATCCGGTTCACTCCCTGAGGAGAGGGCCTCTGCGGTGCGGGAGGTCCTCGAGCTTCTGGGGGCTGAGGGGAAGCCCATTGTGCTGGCCCTGAACAAGGTGGACCTGCTGGGCCCGGAGGAGAGACGGGGGGCGAGTCGGCGCTTCCCGGAAGGGGTTGCGGTTTCGGCGGCGACCGGGGAAGGATTGGATCATCTGGTGGGGCGGATCGACAGCCTGCTCGCCAGCCGGCTGGAGGAGGCGCTCATCCGGCTTCCTCCGGCTCAGGGCGCATGGCTCACGCGAATCTACAAGGAAGGCCAGGTCCTCCATCGGCGTGACGGCGAGGAAGCTGTGGAGCTCAGGGCACGACTGCCGCACCGTCTGTTGGGTCAGCTGGCTAAGGCCGGACTCCTGTCGGGGAACTGAAGCAGCCGAATGAAGTCATTGACAGAGCAAATGATCGTGGTAGACTTAAGGCAGTTAGCACTCCAGCATCAAGAGTGCTAATAGTCTAAAATGAACAGTCGCGAAAGAAACCATAAGATCCTTCAGGCTATCATCCTTACCTACGCGGAGTTCGGAGCCCCGGTAGGTTCGGAGTTCCTCCTGGAGAGGTATCCGCTTGGAGTGAGCTCTGCGACGATCAGGAACGTGATGGCGGAGCTCGAAGAACAGGGGCTCCTCACGCATCCGCACACCTCGGCAGGGAGGGTCCCGACTGACCAGGGATACCGGTACTACGTGGATCTGCTGATGGAGAGAGACCGGGTCGGGGGGGAGGACGAGGAACGGATCGGGCGGCTTCAGGAATCGAGGGAGCGGGAGCCGGCGGATTTGCTGGAGGAGGCCTCGGCAATCCTTTCGGAGATGACGCAGAAGGCGGGAGTCGCTCTTGTGCCTCAGCTCCTGCACGGCTCTTTCCGGAGGATGGAGCTGATTCCGCTGGGACCGAGGGAGATGGTGGCGGTTCTGGTCTCGGGGGAGGGAATGGTGAGGCACGCCGTTTGGGAGCTGGAGGAAGCTGCTGGCGCGGAGGAGCTGGAAGCGCTGGTCGGCTTCCTTCAGAGAGAGCTGGAGGGGATGCCGCTCGCGCAGGCGGCGGAGGGCCTCCGGGCGGGAATTCAGGAGGCCGCTCAGCCGCACCTCGATCGGTGGAAGGATTCAACCGAGGTGGGACGCCTGGTGACTGCGCTGTTCCAGGAGGAGCCCTCGGTGGTTCTCGAGGGGACGAGCTGGATCCTGGAGGCGCCGGAATTCAGGGATGTGGCGCGGACGCGCAGGCTCCTGAAGGGGCTGGAGAGCAAATCGGAGCTCATCGGAATCCTCCAGCGGGACCTGTGGGCGGACGACGTGAAGCTCCACATCGGTTCGGAGAACCGGGGCACCTCGCTGGTCGATTGCAGCATCGTCGCCGCGCCGTACCGATTGAGGGGCGGGATGGTGGGGACGATCGGTGTGCTGGGGCCGACCCGGATGGATTATCCCCGGGTGACCGGCCTTGTCCAGAGGATGGGACAGTGTCTGACTCAGCTTCTTCAGGACCGCTGAAGGCGGAGAAGAAGAGCCCGGAGCATAAGGCGGACCCGCAGGAGGAGATCCGGCGGATGCGGGACCAGATGCTCCGGCTTCAGGCGGACTTCGAGAACGCGAGGAAGCGGTGGGTCAAGGAGCACGCCGAGATTCAGGAAACCGCAAACGCCGATCTGGTCCGGCAGCTCCTGGAGGTCTTGGACGATCTGGGCCGCGCACTCTCCTCCGGGGGGGAGGCCTCGACGGAGGCAGGGGGCTTCCGCAAGGGGGTGGAGATGATCCACCGGCGGCTCGAGGAGCTGCTGGAGTCGTACGGGCTGACCGCCATAGAAGCGGTGGGGCAGCCGTTCGATCCCACCCGGCACGAGGCGGTGGCCCATGAGGTCAGCGATTCGGTTCCGGAGTCCACGGTGATCGCGGAGCTCAGGCGGGGTTACGTCATGAACGGGAGGGTGCTTCGCCCTTCGGTGGTCAAGGTATCTGTGCGTGAGAAAGGAGGTTCGTCGGATGGCAAGGGCAATCGGGATTGATCTGGGGACATCCAACTCAGCGGCGGCAGTGGTGGAGGGCGGGCGGCCGGTGATCATCCCCTCCGCGGAGGGGATGACGGTGGGGGGCAAGGCGTTCCCCTCGTACGTGGCCTTCACCAAGGACGGCCAGCGGCTGGTGGGGGAGCCGGCCCGGCGGCAGGCGGCGGTGAACCCGGAGGGGACGGTTCTGGCCGCCAAGAGGAAGATGGGGACGGACCACCTGTTCCGCATTCATGGCAAGGATTACACCCCGCAGCAGATCTCGGCCTTCATCCTGCAGAAGATCCGGCAGGATTCGGAGGCGTTCCTCAACAGCCCGATCACGGAGGCGGTCGTCACGGTGCCCGCGTACTTCAACGACAACCAGAGGCAGGCGACGAAGGACGCCGGGGAGATCGCGGGACTGAAGGTGCTGCGCATCATCAACGAGCCGACGGCGGCCTGCCTGGCGTACGGCCTCGACAAGGCGGAGCAGGAGCAGAAGATCCTGGTGTTCGACCTGGGAGGGGGCACCCTCGACGTGACGATCATGGAGATGTACTACGTTAAGGAAGAGAAGACCTCCGGTTTCGAGGTGCTGTCCACCAGCGGCGACACGCAGCTGGGCGGCACCGATATGGACAACGCCCTCATTGACCACGTCGCGGCGGAGTTCAAGCGGGAGACCGGGATCGATCTCCGGAACGACCGGATGGCGCACCAGAGGGTCCGGGAGGCGGCGGAGAAGGCGAAGATCGAGCTCTCGAACGTGCTCCAGACCGATCTGAACCTGCCCTTCATCACGGCGGATGCGAGCGGCCCGAAGCACCTGACGATGGCGATCACGCGGGCGAAGCTGGAGGAGCTGATCCAGCCGATCATCGAACGGTGCCGCCACCCGCTGGAGCAGGCGCTGGCGGATGCGAAGCTCACCGCCGGCGGGATCGGCAAGGTGATCCTGGTCGGCGGGCCCACGCGGATGCCGATGGTCCAGAAATTCGTCGAGGAGCTGGTGGGTTCGAAGAAGGTGGTTCGTGGGATCGACCCGATGGAGTGTGTCGCGATGGGGGCGGCCATCCAGGCGGCGGCGCTCAAGGGGGAGATCAAGGACATCCAGCTCTTGGACGTGACCCCGCTTTCGCTGGGGATCGAGACCCTGGGAGGGGTGTTGACCCAGCTCATTGAGCGCAACACCACGATCCCGACGCGGAAATCGCAGGTTTTCTCCACGGCGGAGGACAGCCAGCCGGCGGTCACGGTCCGGGTGCTGCAGGGGGAACGCCCGATGGCCAGCGACAACGTGGAGCTGGGGCGGTTCGACCTGGTCGGGATCCCGCCGGCCCCGCGCGGTATCCCGCAGATCGAGGTCACCTTCGACATCGACGCAAACGGGATCGTGCACGTCTCCGCCAAGGACAGGGGGACCGGCAAGGAGCAATCGATGCGGATCACCGCTCCCCGGAAGCTGGACAAGTCCGAGATCGACCGGATGGTCCAGGAGGCCCAGAGGTTTGCCCAGGAGGATCAGCGCCGGAAGGAAGCCGTGGAGCTGAAGAACCAGGCCGACACGCTGGCCTACACCACGGAGCGGGCGCTGAAGGAGTTCGGCGACAAGGTGCCGGCGGGTGACCGCGCTCAGGTGGAGGAGAAGCTCAAGCAGCTGAGGGAGGCGCTGAAGGGCTCGGACTCTGCGGCGGTCCAGCGGGCGATGGAGGAGCTCACGCGGGCCTCCCACAAGCTGGGGGAGGAGGTGTACAAGGCCGCCGCGGCCAAGGGGCAGGCAGGGGCCCAGCCGGGCGCGAACGGGCCGACCGGCGGTTCCGAGAAGAAGTCCGAGCAGGGCAAGGAGGATGTCATCGACGCCGAATTCAAGGCCGACGACGAAAAGAAATAGCGCATGCCGGTAGCGAAGCGGGATTACTACGAGGTGCTGGGTGTCTCGCGGGGGGCTTCCGCCGACGAGGTCAAGCAGGCGTTCCGCCGCTTGGCGCTCAAGTACCATCCCGACCGCAACTCGTCGAACAAGCAAGAGGCCGAGGAGCGCTTCAAGGAGATCTCGGAGGCGTACGAGGTGCTGGGGGATGCGCAGAAGCGGACAACCTACGACCAGTACGGCCACGAAGGGCTCTCGGGAGCGTTCCGGCACGGCAACTTCAGCTGGGAGGACTTTTCCCATTTTGAGGATCTCAGCGACCTGTTCGGGGGGAGTCTGGAGGATCTGTTCAGCTCTTTCGGGCTGGGAGGCCTCTTTGGGCTGCGCGGACGGGGAGGGGGCCGGGGAACCGGCCGCGACGGGGCGGATCTGGAGTACGTCCTGGATTTGGAGCTCAAGGACGTGCTTCAGGGGAGCGAGCACGGCATCCAGTTCCGCAGGAGGGAGCTTTGCCGCGACTGCGGAGGAAGGGGGACGAGGAGGGCGGATGGACGTCAGCCCTGCCCGGACTGCCAGGGGACCGGCCAGAGGAGATTCACGCAGGGCTTTTTCACGATGGCCACCCCGTGCTCCCGCTGTCAGGGGGAGGGAGAGATCCTGAAGGACGCCTGCCCTTCCTGCCGGGGCGAGGGCCTGGCCTCCGCGGAGCGGAAGCTGACGGTCAAGGTGCCGGCGGGGGTGGACTCGGGGATGCGATTGAAGCTCTCGGGAGAGGGAGAGGCGGGGTTGAGAGGTAGTGCGCGGGGAGACCTCTACGTCCTCATCCGGGTCAAGCGCCACGAGTTCCTCCGCCGCGATGGGAATGATCTCACCTGTGAGATGCCGATCCGGATGACCCAGGCGGCGCTGGGCTGCGAGGTGGAGGTTCCGACGCTGACCGGCCCGGTCTCCATGAAGATACCGGCCGGAACGCAGCCGGGCCAGCTCTTCCGATTGAGGGGAAGGGGGGTGCCGTCCCTTCGGGGCGGCGGGCGAGGGGATCTGCTCGTCCGCTTGCAGGTGGAGATCCCGGCGCGGCTCTCCCCGGCGGAGAGGAAACGGCTTGAAGAATTCGATCATCTAGGCGATAAGGGAGGCGATTGAGCGATGCCGACCGATTCGAGCGCAGCGAGAATCGAGGGGTGTTGGCGAGGGGGGCCGCCCCTCGCCTCTTTAAGGAGGGTGGAACC
>CAYFHV010000002.1:40428-47068 GCA_964343105.1 uncultured Planctomycetia bacterium
TGGAGAGGCATGGCGAGAGGTTGGGCAGGGAGGAGGGGACTGAGCGATGCCGACGTACGAGTACGAGTGCAGATCCTGCGGCCACCGATTCGATCGTTTTCAGCCGATCACGGCCCGGCCCGCGGCCTCCTGCCCTGAGTGCAGGAAGCCGGCGAGGCGTCTCATCTCGGCAGGGGCAGGCCTGCTGTTCAAAGGCAGCGGTTTCTACGCCACCGATTATCGTTCTTCCGGCTACAAGAAAAAGGCAGAGGGAGAGGCCAAGTCGAAGTCCGGCGGCACCGCCTGTGCGGCGAAGGGGTGCGGCTCACAGAAAGAGTCATGAGGGCCCGCTGGAGGGCCACGGTTGAGGAGTTCCGTGAGCATCTGCCCTATACCCTGATGGCCGCTGCGACGGCCCTCGGCCTGCTCGGCGTTCTCACCTTCCTGGCCCGCCTCATGGACCGGCAATCGGTCCTGCCCTCGGCGGCGCAGAACCTTTTTCACACCACGCATTTCTTTCATCTCTTCCTCAGCGCCATCGCCACGACCGCCATGTTCTGGAGGTACGACCGCCGGCGCGCCAAGGCGATCCTCATCGGGATTGTGGGGACCGCGCTGCCCTGCGGGGCCAGCGACGCCATCTTCCCGCTGCTGGGCGGATGGTTCATGGGGGCGCCCATGCAGGCGCACATCTGCTTCCTGGAGCATCCGCTCCTCGTGTGGCCTTTTGTCCTGGCAGGGGTGTTCGTCGGTTTCCTCCTGCCGCCGGTACGGACCTCCACCCACCTGGCGCACGGGGGGCACGTTCTGCTCTCCAGCGCGGCCTCGGGGCTTTACCTCGTCTCGTTCGGCATGACCGAGTGGTTCCGCTTCGCCCCGTTCGTCTTTCTCCTGCTCGTCGCAGCGGTGCTGATCCCCTGCTGCACCAGCGACATCGTCTTCCCACTCATGCTCACCCGCCGGGACGAGGCGGAGCTCCATGCCATTCATCGAGCCGTTTAGGGGGGTTCGGTACAGCCGAAGCGAGGAGCGATTCCTCTCGCGGGTCATCACCCCTCCCTACGACGTCATCTCACCGGAGGGCCAGCGGTGCTACTACCGGAGCCATCCCTTCAACTTCGTGAGGGTGGTCTTCGGAATGGAATCCAGCAAGGACGACGACAGGAACAACCGGTATGTTCGGGCCGGGCGCACGCTCAGGCGCTGGATGGAGAAGGGGGTGTTGAGGGCGGATCCGGAGCCGAGCCTCTATCCGTATGTGCAGGAGTACAGGATGCTCGGCAGGAGAATCCGGCGATGGGGTGTGGTCGCGCTGGTCCGGCTCGATTCGCCGCGCATCTACCCCCACGAGGAGACGAGGGAGGGGCCCAAGGAGGACCGCCTGCGCCTGCTGGAAGCGGTGCGCGCCTCCCTGAGCCCGATCTTCGGGCTGATCCCGGACGAGAGCGGTTCCTTCCGGCGGTGGATCGGCCGCGCGGCGCGGGGCCGTCCGGTGGCGCAGGCCGGCCTGGAGGGGGTTCGGCATCGGCTCTGGCGGGTGAGCGATCCCCGGCGGATCCGCGCGCTGCAGGCGCTGCTGAGGAAGCGGGAGCTGGTGATCGCCGACGGCCACCACCGCTTTGAGGCGGCGAAGGCCTTCTGGCTGAAGAGGCGCCGCCGAGGCGGGGGAGCGGCCCCGGAGCGTTTTGCCATGTTCTTCCTTGCCTCGGTCAGCAAGGAGGAGCCGGGACTGCTTCCGACCCACCGGGTGCTCCGGAACGTTCCGCCGGGAAAGCTCCAAAGGTTTCATGAAATGCTGCTTCGGAACGGGAAGGGCAGGCGCACGGGCACCCTCCGGGAGGCGGAGTCGTTTCTGCTCGAGCTTCGCCGCCGGGGCCGGATGGGAATCGGTTTCTATGCGGGCAACGGGGAGGGGATGGTTCTCGAGGGACAGGCCCGGACGCCGGGCCGGCTTGATGTGGAGTGGCTGCATGAGGAGCTCCTTCCCCGGTGGTTTGGGGAGGGCCTGGAGATCCGTTACACGCAGGATGCGCGGGAAGGGGCGGGCTGGGTCCGGCGAGGCCGCGCGGGGGCGCTCTTCCTCATGCAGCCGCCCCGCTTGAGGGAGGTTGTCCACCGGGCCCGCAGGAACCAGCGTCTGCCGGGCAAGACCACCTACTTCTACCCCAAGCCGGTGGCCGGCCTGGTGGAGTACCTCTTCGAGCCTCGTTAGATGCCGATCTTCGGAAGGCCGAAATACACCGTCGTCCGCGTCAAGAAGCGGGACATCCCCGAAGGGCTGTGGACCAAGTGCGAGGACTGCGGGGAGATCATCTACAACAAGGTTCTAGAGGAGAACCTCAAGGTCTGCCCGAAGTGCCAGTACCACTTCACCCTGACGGCCCAGGAGCGGATCCAGCAGATGATCGATGCGGGGACCTTTCGCGAGCTGGACAGCCAGCTTCGGCCCACCGATCCGCTGGGGTTCAAGGGGCCGAAGACGTACGTCGAGAAGATCCAGCTGGATCAGGCAGCCACCGGGCTGCCGGAGGCCGCGGTCTCAGGGGAGGGAAGGCTGGAGGGCAGGGCGGTCGTCTTCGTCGTCACGGACTCCCGCTTCATCATGGGCTCGATGGGCTCGGTGGTGGGGGAGAAGATCACCCGGGCCATTGAGCGATCCGCCCGCCACCGGATCCCGCTGGCCATCGTCTCGGGTTCGGGTGGAGGGGCGAGGATGTACGAGGGGATGTTCTCGCTGATGCAGATGTCGAAGACCTCCGTCGCGCTGGCGGAGCACCATGCGGCGGGGGTGCCCTTCATCTCGGTCCTCACCAACCCGACGATGGCGGGGGTCATGGCCAGCTACGCCAGCCTGGGCGACGTCATGCTGGCGGAGCCGAGGGCCCTCCTGGGGTTCACGGGGCCGAGGGTGATCGAGCAGACGATCCGCCAGCGGCTTCCCGAGGGATTCCAGAGGGCGGAATTCCTTCTGGAGCACGGGCTGGTGGACAAGGTCGTGCACCGCAAGCAGCTCAAATCCACCGTCGCCACACTCCTCGACTACCTGCGCACGGTATAATAGCGGCTTATGGCTCAGGTCCGAATCGAGAACGTCACCAAGGTCTACGAACCCGGCGAGGTCAAGGCGGTGGACCAGATCAGCCTGGACGTGGAGTCCAAGGAGTTCGTGGTCCTGGTGGGCCCCTCCGGGTGCGGGAAATCCACGACCTTGAGGATGGTCGCGGGGCTGGAGGAGATCACCTCCGGCAAGATCTACATCGGGGACCGGCTGGTCAACAACGTGCCCGCGAAGGACAGGGACATCGCGATGGTCTTCCAGAGTTACGCCCTCTACCCGCACATGACCGCCTTCGAGAACATGGCCTTCGGCTTGTCGCTGAGGGGCTACCCGAAGTGGGAGATTTCCAACCGGGTCAAGGAGGCGGCAGAGATCCTGGGGATCTCGAAGCTTCTCGAGCGCAGGCCCCGGGAGCTTTCCGGCGGGGAGCGCCAGCGCGTCGCGGTGGGCCGGGCCATTGTCCGCAAGCCGCTCGTCTTCCTGTTCGACGAGCCGCTCTCGAATCTGGATGCGAAGCTGAGGGGCCAGATGCGGACGGAGCTGAACAAGCTCCATCTGCGGCTGCAGTCCACGATGATGTACGTCACGCACGACCAGATGGAGGCGATGACCCTGGGCAACCGGATCGCGGTGATGCACCAGGGGGTGATCCAGCAGGTGGCGGATCCCGCCACCCTGTACGCGAAACCGGTGAACCGCATGGTGGCGAGCTTCATCGGTTCCCCCCCGATGAACTTCATCCGGGGCCGGATTGCCCAGCGCAACGGGAAGAGTTTTTTTGAGGAGGGCCCCTGCAAGGTCAAGATCGCGGACGAGGTGGTGCCGAGGATCGCCTCGCATGCCGGTCGCAAGGTCCTTCTCGGCATCCGGCCCGAGGACATCTATGACAAGCTCTACGTGCAGTACGCCCCCCCGGAGAACACCGTGACGGCGACCGTGGAGGTCGTCGAGCCGATCGGCTCGGAGGTGTACCTGCACCTGATCCTGGGCTCTCACTCCATCGTTGCTCGAGTCGGGGGACATGAGCGCCCGCGGGCTGGCCAGGACATGGACGTGGTCTTCGATATGACAAAGGTGCATTTCTTTGACCCCGACTCAGAGGAGGCGATCGTTTAGATCCGGCTTCAAGAAGCCGGGCTACTGGCTGTCGCTGGCGGCCCTCACTCTTGCCCTCATCGCGGCAGCCCCCCTGGGCCCCGTTTCCCGTCCCGCCGACGTCCTTCCGCTTCTCTTCTGGATTGCCAACGCCTGTTTCGTGCTGTTCTTCTGGTCCTTCGCCTGGCTGGGGCCCGTCTGGGGGCTCGGGGCGCTCGTTTGGATGGGGCTCTGGGTTGGCTTGAGCGGCCTGGCGGCAAGGGAGGCGGAGCTGGCCTGGATGCCGGTCCTGTTCCTGCTGTTCGGGTGGGTGGCCCATCGGGGCGTTGAGCATTGGAAGGCGGTCCTGCAGGAGGGGGCGGTCCGCGAGGAGCGCCTGAGTGAGGAGATCAACACGCGGGCGGATGAACTCAGGCACGCGGGTGAGCTTGAGGCGGCCACAGGGGAGCGGCTGAGGCGCTACCAGAAGCTCAGGCAGCTTGCCAACGCGTTGAACCTGGCGCTGGGGGAGGACGAGCTGGCCGACTGCATCGTTCAGGGCACTGCGCAGCTGGTCGGCGGGGTGGATCAGATCCTGCTCTACCTGGTGAGCGCCGAATCGCTGGAGCTGGAGCTGAAGAAGGTCTGGCGGCGCCGCGAGGGGCCGCCCGTGAAGGCAAAGCACGGGGATGCCTTCGACCACTGGGTGATGCGGCAGGGCCAGCCCCTTCTCGTCGAGGATGTGGCGCATGATTTCCGATTCGAGCAGGTATCGGAACAGCTGGAGAGGCGTGTGGGGGCGCTCCTGACCGTGCCGTTGGTCAGCAAGGACCGGGCGCTGGGCGTGCTGCGGTTGGAGAGCTCGAGGGTGCAGGGCCTCGGCCCGGACGAGCTGCGGCTGATCCGGATCGCCGGGGATCTGGCCTCTTTGGGGATCGAGAACAGCCGGCTGTACGGGCGGATGGCGCAGCTGGCGATGACGGATGACCTGACCGGCCTCGAGGTGAAGGAGTACTTCCTGAAGGAGCTGCAGGGCTTCCTGAAGGACGGCGAGCCGCCCCGCCGGGGCGCCGTCCTGCTCATCGACATCGATCGGTTTAAGGAATACAATGACGAATTCGGACATTCGGCGGGAGACAAGCTGCTGCGCGGGATCGGCGAGATCCTGCGGCGGACCAGGCGGCCGGAGGATGCTCTGGCCCGTTTCGGCGGCGAAGAGTTTGTCTGCCTGCTCAGAGGAGCGGGGCTGCCCGAGGGGATCCGGCGGGCGGAGGAGATCCGAGCCCGAGTCGAGACCTGCCCGGTTGAGCTGAGGAGAATGGTCACCCGGATCACCGTTTCGGTGGGGGTGGCCGTGTGCCCCGAGGACGGCGGGCGGCCCGAGGAGCTGCTGCAGGCGGCCGACCGTCGGCTCTATCGGGCGAAGAACGAGGGGCGGAATCGGGTTTGCGCCTCTGGCTGATCCTCTTCTGGGCGGCATTAGCGGCCGGGGCGGTGGCGGGGCCGGGTCATCCCACCATCTGGCTCAGCGGGATGGCCATCCCCGTGGCGGGCGCCGGCTTCCTCTGGGGTTCCGCCCATTCTTTCCGGGTGGCACTGCTCAGTCTGGGAGTCGGTCTGCTCATCCTCCTCTTCCGGCAGGGGCAGGCCTGGATCCTCCTGGGTCCCTGGCTGGCCTTTCTCCTGATCCCTTGGCTGATCGCTTCACGGGAGCGGCAGTTCAGGGAACGCTCCGAAGCGGGCGCTTCGGAGGCCGCGAATCTGCGGCGCCGGGCGCAGGAGCTGCAAGAGCAGCAGCAGGATCTGCAGGGGAGGATCTCGGTTCTGGAGCAGGCGATCCACGAGATCAGCGATCTCTATCGGCTCTCCAAGGAGTTCCTGGGCACGCTGGACAGCGAGGAGGCGCTCGGGATCGCGGAAGGGGCGTTGGAGGAATGGATGCCGGTCTCCAGCCAGGCGGAGAGGGCTGCCTATCTTGGGAAGGTGCGCGGCTTCGTGGATGAGGGGGATGTTTCCGTGGAGCGGCTCATCCAGGTGATGCCGCTTTCCGGGACCGACTTCGCGGCGCGGGAACGGTGGGGGATCGCCAGCGGCCAGCTTGCCTTGGGCTTGCAGCGCATTGGCCTCTACCGGCAGGTTCAGGAATCCGCCACTCGGGATGGGCTGACAGGGCTTCTGGTGCGCAGGGTCTTCACCCAGCGGCTTGCGGAGGAGGTTGATCGTGCGTCCCGGCGGCAGACGACATTGGGCTTCCTCATGGTGGACCTGGACCGGTTCAAGCTGGTGAACGATGCCTACGGACATCTGGTCGGGGACGTTGTGCTGCGGGAGGTCGCCCGTCTGATCCGCGGATCGGTGCGGGAGATGGATCTGGTGGGCCGGTACGGGGGGGAGGAGTTCGGGATCCTCCTGCCGGACGCCGGGTATCCCCTGGCGCTTCAGATTGCGGATCGGATCCGCAGGACGGTGGAAGGGTGCTCGATCCGCGCGTACGACGAGACCATCCGGACGACCGTCTCGGTCGGTGTC
>CAYFHV010000003.1:0-983 GCA_964343105.1 uncultured Planctomycetia bacterium
CGCGGTGATTGACGATGGTGGCGATGTAGTTCACCGACCCGAGGATGTTGGAGAACCCCAGCAGGATGAGCCCCGCCGTCCAGAAGGTCTGGCCCGCCCCCAGTGTCTCCTTCGCCCCGGACAGCGGCGGGTAGGCGGTCCAGCCGGCGGCGGCAGCTCCTCCCTCCGCCCAGAACCCGAGCATGACGGTGATCGCCGCAGGCGGGAAGAGCCAGTAGGAGAGCATGTTGAGCCGCGGGAAGGCCATGTCGGGCGCGCCCACCTTAAGCGGGATGAGGTAATTGCCGAAGGCGCCCGCCAGGAGCGGGATGATCCCGAAGAAGATCATCGCCGAGCCGTGCATGGTGAAGAGGACGTTGTAATACTCCGGCACCATGTAGCCGCCCGGCATCCCCTCCGGGGCGAACTTCTCCATGAAGGGCAGGGGGCTCCCCGGCCAGCCGAGCTGCCAGCGCATGAGCATGGCCAGCACCCCGCCGAGGAGCATGAAGAGGAGCGAGCTGAAGAGGAACTGGATGCCGATGATCTTATGGTCGGTCGAGAAAATGTACTTCCTTAAAAAGGGGACTGTCCCCGAAGGGGACTGTCCCCGCCCCGTCCCCGAAGGGGACTGTCCCCGCCCTGGATGCGCGGCTTCACTCATTGGCCTTGGTCTCCTTCAGCCAGGTTTCGAAATCCCTCGGGGCCTCAACGGTGACGAATCCCCGCATGCGGTAGTGGCCGAGCCCGCACAGCTCCGCGCAGCGGATCTCGAACATCCCCGACCGGGTGATCTGGACCCACGCCTCCGTGGGCATCCCCGGCACGGCGTCCTGCTTCAATCGGAACTCCGCCACGAAAAAACTGTGGATCACATCCTTGGAGCGAATCTTCAGGAGCACCGGCTGTCCGACGGGCAGGTGCAGCTCGTTGAGGCTCGCCACGTCGTCCTCCGTCTCGAGCTGGCCGTCCGCTCCGGGGTAGCGGATGTTCCAGGCGAAATT
>CAYFHV010000003.1:993-18386 GCA_964343105.1 uncultured Planctomycetia bacterium
GTCCCCGAAGGGGACTGTCCCCGCCCCGTCCCCGAAGGGGACTGTCCCCGCCCCGGATGCGCTGCTTCACTCATTGGCCTTGGTCTCCTTCAGCCAGGTTTCAAACTCTGCCGGGTCCTCAGCGGTCACGAACCCCCGCATGCGGTAATGGCCCAGACCGCACAGCTCCGCGCAGCGGATCTCGAAAACCCCGGGCCGGGTCACCTCCAGCCACGCCTCCGTCGGCATCCCCGGCACGGTGTCCTGCTTCAGGCGGAACTCCGCCACGAAGAAGCTGTGGATCACATCCTTGGATCGGAGCTTGAGGAGCACCGGCTGTCCGACGGGCAGGTGCAGCTCGTTGAGGCTTGCCACGTCGTCCTCCGTCTCGAACTGGCCGTCCGCTCCGGGGTAGCGGATGTTCCAGGCGAACTGCTCGGCCAGGATCTCGACCTGGAGCGCGTGCGAGGGCCGGTAGCCGGGGTAGCGGATCTCCGCCCAGACCCGCTGGCTGGCGAGGGTCAACCCCAGCAGGATGAGCGCTGGGATCACCGTCCAGATGACCTCCAGGCCGGTGTGGCCGTGGACGTAAGAAGCCTTCCGGTCGGCGCGCGAGCGGTACCTTAGCACAAACAGCAGAAGCCCGCCCTGGACCAGGAAGAAGAAGAACCCGGTGATCCAGAGGATCGCCCAGAAGAGCTGGTCAACCTTCGGGCCGTACGTGGAGGCCGACTCAGGAAGCCACATGCGCTACTTCGATGCGAAGCCGAAGCTCACCTGCTTGCTTTCCCCCTCCGCCAGCGTGATCTTTTGAACCTGCGTCCCCAGCTTCTCGTGCCAGGCCTCCACCGTGTAGGAGCCGGCCGGCAGGCCCTGGATCGAAAAGGTTCCATCCTCCTTGCTCACGGCAAAGAAGGGATGGCTGAAGACGCCCGCGTGGGCCGACATCCAGGGGTGGACGTTGCACTTGAAGGAGAACCCCACCTCCTCCTTGTCGAACGTCTTGGTGGTCTTCATCCCCTTCTGCGGCTGGGCAAGGTTGAACTTCTTGTTCAGCTTCGCCTGGCAGTTGATGTTGTGGAGGGTGGGGTCGGAGTTTCGGATCTCCAGCGGCTGGCCCGCCTGGATCCCGAAGACATGGGGTTCGTACATGCAGCCGACCTGATTGATGACGACCGGAGTCGTCGGGGCGGGGAAGCTTCCCTGCGCCCCCTCCTTGACGTAGACGAGCACATGCTGGAGGGCGCCGTTGTTGACCACCACCTCCTGTGAGAGGGCCTCTCCCGAATGCTGCTGAAGGCAGACCGGGTCGGCGGACATCTTCAGCTTCTGGCGGGCCGGCGCTGAACCGCTGAAACTCACCTTGCCGGAGATGCTGCCGCTTCCCGCGGGGGCCGCTTCCGCTACGCTTCTATTCGGAGATGTCCCGCGATTTCCTCGAAGCTTTTGTCCAGGAGAATCCCGCGTGTCAGCGGGAAGCGGGGCTTCCGCAGGAGCCGGGGCCTGCACCGCCCGGCCGGCGGGGGTCCCTTCCGGCTTCTTCCCGGCCGCCAGCGCGGATAAACCGTCCAACCCCCACACAACAAGAAGAGAAGTAACGCATGCCGTTGCCGCTACCTTTAAGAGGGATCTCATTCCTGTGTCTCCTTTGCGTTCGACGTTAAGACCAGGTTGATCCAAAGAGAATTGGAGCGATGCCTTCCCTGCTCACCATTGCCGCCGTCCCAGACCATGACTCCCAGCGGCACCCGTTTCCCAGCGGACAGGTTAACCCCGCCGGCTCCTGCTTTCAGCGGCCGCCGGAGGAGGACCGTCCACCGGCCATCGGTATAAGAAGCCCCCTCGCGCGCTTCCTTTTCAGCGGACCACATGCGCAGATCCAGCGTCGGTGCATCGGGGCCGGCCGACCAGTTCCGGAGGGATCCGAAGGACTCCCTCTGCCTGGGATCCGGAAGGAAGGCCAGCGCCGCCGCGTCAGGCGGCGACTCCCGGCTTTCGGTCCGGTCTTGCCAGGCAAGGAGGAAGGCGATCTCCTCGTCATTGTACAACGCCTTGACGGAGATTGCATTGACCCGCGAGGGAACGACGCGCCCTTCTCGATAGAGGTTTCCGGAGAGTCTTAAGTCCGACCAGGGGATCGCCTCCCACTGGGCATCCTGCTCACTCTCGGGGAGTTTCCCTGCGTCGGGTGCCGCCTCCACCAAGCGGCTCCAGTTGGGTTTCACCTGCAGCGAATGGACGTAGTAGGCCAGATCCCACACCTCCGCCGCGGAGACCGCCTCCGCATAGGAAGGCATCGGGGTGCCGTCGATGCCGGTCATCAACCGCGTCAGGATCTCCTTGGGCTCGGAGCCGCTGCGGTAGCTCCATCCCTGCGTCAGATCCGCCGCCTGGATCGGCTCATTCCACTGGTCCACCAGGGTTGGGGCGGAGGGCCCGTCTCCGCGGCCGAGGTTCCCGTGGCAGGCGTTGCATCCGAGCTGCTTGTACAGCTCCTGGCCCCGCTGGAGGTTTGCCTTGGGCCGACCCGGATCGGTGCCGAGCGGGATCGGTTCCGGCTTCTGGTCCGTGAAGGCGGGTGAGAGGCCCTTCACATACTCCACAAGCTGCCAGCGGGTTTCCTCGGGCAGCCGGGTGAAGTCCGGCATCCGGCTGCCCGGCAATCCCCCGGTGATGGTGCCGAAGAGGTCCTCGTCCGTGGGCGGGGTTCCGCTCGCGGTGGTTCGGAACTTGAAGACCCCCTCGGACAGCGGGCGGGGGCGGGGAAAGATCCGGGCGGCGTCCCGGCCGTCGCCGGCCCCCGTCGGCCCGTGGCAGCGGGCGCAGTTGTCCTTGTACGCCTGTTCCCCGACCGCCGGGTCCGGAGCAGGCCGGCTCGCCTGCGCGGTCACACGGGTGGGCGTGGAGAGGAGGACTGCCAGGATAAGGAACGCCGGTGGAATTGATCTCATGGAGAAAGCCCATTTTAGCCAATGCCAATCCGGCTTGCAACAGCTTCGGGCAGGCCTTCTTCGGGCCGGTCGCTAGAGCTGGCGCAGCAGCAGCGCGGTGAGTAGGCCGAGGTACGTTCCCAGGATGTTTCCCAGGATCGCCATGAGGAGGCCTGCGGTGGCCAGCCGGGGTGAGAAGGTGGCTCCGACGATCGGCGCCGAGATGGGACCGCCGATGTTGGCCTGCGAGGCGGTGGCGATGAGCCCCAGGGGCGCCCGGAGAAGGTAGCCCGCAAGGAGCAGCACCGCCCCGTGGATGGCGATCCAGGTCACACCCAGCGCGAGAAAGATGGGAGCGGCGGTGACAGCGGTCAAATCGGCGCGGGCCCCGATGGAGGCGAGCAGCACGTACAGGGCAAGGATCCCCAGCCGCGGCAGAGCCCCTTGGCCGAGCGTGCGGGCGGCTGTCCCTGAAAGCAGAAGGGCGAACGTGGTCACGAGCAGGACGGTCCAGGTGGGGGCTGTGATCACCTGGCCGATCGCCGGCAACCTCTGAGCCAGAGACTGGGCCGCCCAGGAGACCGCCAGGCCGAGGCCAATTCCCAGAGCCAGATTTCTGGCGGAGCGGGAGGTGCCGCTCTCGTGGCTGGTCCGCCGCGCGGTTTCCCCGTCTGTTTCCGGCATGACCCCGCGCCAGACCCACTTTTCCTGCAGCCCGGCGCTGGCGATGAGGAGCGCCATCCAGCTGTAGGCCACCGCGGCATCCACGACCACGATGGGACCGATGAGGGAATCCGGCACCTGCAGCGCCTCCTTGATCGCCAGCAGATTCGCAGAGCCCCCGATCCAGCTGGCCGATAGGGCACCTACCGCTCCCCAGGCGCCGGCGGGCAGCCAGGCCCTATAGAGGAAGAAGCTCACCAGGGCTCCGATCACGGTGCCGGCGGAACCGGCCAGCATGACGAGTAGCGCCTTTCTTCCGAGAGCCGCCATGGATGCGAGGTCTGTTCCCAACAGGAGGAAGACGAGGCAGATCGGCAGGAGCTGCTCCGAGAGGAGGGAGTAGGCGGGATGGCTTCTCGGGATCCATCCCGCCGCGCTGGCCAGCATCGGCAGGAAATAGCACCAGAACGGAACGGGTATGCGACGCAAGATTCGAAGCAGAGAGTTCATGGGCCCGGAAAGGGGAATTCCACGCCGGTTCCCGGGCGAGTGGGGTAGACCCCCAGGCGCGCTCCTCGGGCGGAAAAGCCGGGGCGGCAGCGCGGGGAGACAACCAGAAGGTGCGAGTCCAGGTCAACGAAGTTGAAGGCGCCGGATCCGCAGGCCAGGGCGACGCTGTGCGAGAGACCGATCGCCGATTCCGCCATGCATCCGATCATGAGCGTTCTCTGAGCCGCCCGGGCCTGCCGGATGATCTGGATCGCCCCCGTCAGGCCGCACTTGGCCAGCTTCACGTTGATTACCGAGACCCACCTCCGGCGCAGAAGCCGCAGCGTCTCCTCCCGGGTCCGGGCCGATTCGTCCGCGGCGACCGGGATCCGCCCTTCCGACTCCACCCGACGCAGGCCCTCCAGGTCGTGGCGTGGGACCGGCTGCTCGAAAAGCCGGACCGGAAGCCGCTGCTGGCGCAGGAAGAGGCAGAATCGGATCGCCTCCAAAGCGGAGAATCCCTGGTTGCCGTCTGCCCAGAGGGCCGCGCGTGGGGCGACGCGGTGAACCGCGACCAACCTGCGGAGGTCCTGGTCGATGTCCCGGCCGGTGACCTTTACCTTGAGCCGGCGGAAGCCGGCGCGGATCACCCGGCGCGCGAAGCGTGCGGCAACCTCCGGTTCCCAGGCGGAGATCGTGATGCCCGTGGTGAGGGAGCGCTGCCGCCCTCCCAGCCAG
Source organism: uncultured Planctomycetia bacterium (assembly GCA_964343105.1). Lineage (GTDB taxonomy): Bacteria > Omnitrophota > Gorgyraeia > 1-14-0-20-64-10 > 1-14-0-20-64-10 > CAYFHV01. Next base: position 5,793 of record CAYFHV010000003.1, read on the forward strand.
CGCCAGAGCGGCAGACCGGCCGCGCGGGTGTAGGCATCGATGAGGGCGCATTCCAGCGCCGAGGCGGCTGCCGGCTGTTCCCCCGCCTGCTCCCGGATGCGATGAAGCGATCGGCGAAATGAGACGATCGGCTGCCCCATGAGCGCCGGGATGAGGGGCCGCAGCGCCTTGACCATGGCGCCTTGCGTCTCCTCCGGCCAGGCGAGGGAGGCGGAGGCCTCCCCATAGCCGGTGGTCCCATCCGACAGCCGCACGGCGACCAGAAGATTCCGGCTCTCCCATTTCTCACCGAGGGCCGTGACGAACGGCTGGCGCAGGGGCAGATGGAGGGGCAGCAGCCCCACGCCGGCGATCCGCGAGGCAGTCACCGAAGATAGCTCCCGAACCAGACACGGCGGTTGCCTGTCTGTCTGAGCCGTTCCTCCAGTGAGATCTCGCGCACTCGCTCCCCGGTGCCGGGGCCCTCGATCACCCTTCCATCGCCCGCGTAAAGTGCAACATGGCTGATCCGGTCCGGGTTTTCCGGATCGGAGAGAAAGAGCAGATCGGCCGGCTGTAGCTCCTCGCGTCCGATCTGCCGCGCCTTCATCCACTGCTCGTGCGCATCCCGCGGGATCTGGACACCGGCGGCCTGATGGACCAGCCCCACAAGCCCGGAGCAATCGACGGCGGTGTGCGGCGGGCTGGTCGCTGCGGGATCGTGCGCCGCCCGCCCGCCCCAGTAGTAGGGATCGCCGAGGAACAGGCGTGCCATCCGGAGGATCTGCCGCCGCGCACCGTCAGCATCCTGACGGGCCGCTCGTAAGTGCGCCAGATCCATCGCCTCCTCCTCCCCGATCCAGCCGGTGGAGCCGTCCAGCAGGGTGAGCCTCCACCCGCCCTTCTCGGCCGTGCCCCGCACCCGGGAGCCGAGGGAGAGCCGCAGCTTGGGGTGGATACGGGCGCCGGGAGCCGGTTGGACGAAAGCCTGTTTGGAGGTCACGACGATGCTCGGCGACCAATCCCTGGGTTTGGGAACCAGATCAGCCAGGCGCATCCAGCCGGGGTACCCCTCCCATCGCTCGCGGTGGGTCCACTCCTCTTGATCCGGGGCCCGCACGCGGGCCCAGCCCCCCTTCTCTTCCAGCACCTCGACGAGGTCGCCGTAGAGAAGCTGGCTCTCCTCCAGCGGGTCGTGCTCCATCGTGGGTCCCGGCCCACGGGGCTCCCGGCGCAGGTCGGCCACGGCGACGGCGACTCGCGCCTGGTACAGGAGCTGCTCCTCGGCGGATGCGGGGGCGCATCCGAGGAGCAGGACGAGGGCGGTCAGGCACCGGAGGAACCGCATCCATTTCATTATCCCATCACCGCGCGGATGACGGGATTATAATGGAACCTCTGCCATGCGCCGGATCATTGCCTTTGCCGCCTGCCTCATCCTTTTCAGTCCCCTTTCTGCGCGGACGGCTTTTCCCCTGAATCTCGATCGTCTGGACGACGGAGAGATGGAGTTCAGGCAGTCCGTCATGAGGCGGCTCGTTCCGCTCGCCGACCGGCGCAAGCAAGAGGGAACCGCACCCCTCATCACCTTCGAGGAGCTGTACGCGGGCCTGAGCCAGCGGGAGGTCGAGTTCCTGGAGCAGTTCCGCCGGGTGGACCCGGCGGAGGTGGGCGGCTCCAGCCGACGGCTTCCGGCTCCGGCTGCCGGCGCCGAATTCGTCCGGCTGGAAGATCAACCCATCCTGCGCGACGGCAAACGAATCCGGCTGGACACACAGTATCTGCCGCGGTCAGCGCACGAGGCGTACCGCCGGATGATGGCGGCCATGGAGGAGGATCTCGGCAAGCGGCTGCTGGTGGAGTCCGGATACCGCTCCCCGGCCTATCAGCTCTACCTCTTCCTCTATTACATGCCCAAGCATGGCCACTCCGTCCGGGAGACCAACCGCCACGTCGCCCTTCCCGGTTGCAGCGAGCATGGGAGCCCCGATTTTCAGGCGATCGACTTCATCACACCGGAGGGGGTGAACGGCGAGGATCGGCCGGAGGAGTTCGAGGAACTGCAGGAGTACGGCTGGCTGCAGGCTCGCGCGCAGGAGTTCGGCTTTCGCCTGTCGTACCCTCGCCCTTCGGCAAGCTCAGGGCAGGCGGCGTCCGCGTTCGAGCCATGGCACTGGCATTGGGAAGAGAATTGAAGCCGGTGGGATTGAAAGAAATGGCTGCGGGGCCGAGCCTGCGAAGGTCGCTGGGACTCTGGGATGCGACAGCGCTGGTGGTCGGCTGCGTGATCGGGGCCGGGATCTTCCGCACCGCCGGCTCGATCGCCGCGCACCTGCATTCGCCGGGGCTCTTCATGGCGGTCTGGCTGGCGGGCGGCGTCATCTCTTTTGCCGGGGCCCTCTGCTACGCGGAGCTGGGGGCGGCCTACCCGAAGACCGGCGGGGACTACGTCTACCTGCAGGAGGCGTACGGGCGGGCGACCGGTTTCGTCTTCGGCTGGGCGAAGCTCTTCACCGAGCGGATCGGAACGATCGCGATCCTGGCCATGGTCTTTGCGGAATACCTGGGATCGAGCGGCCTGTACGGGCAAACGGCGGTGCGCTGGGTCGCCGCGGGCGCGGTCATTCTGCTCACCACGGCCAACGTGGTCGGGGTGCATGTGGGAAAGGGCGTCCAGAACCTGTTCACCGCACTCAAGCTGGCGGCGATTCTTGGGATCATCGGGATCGGATTTTTCGCCAACGGGGGCGGGTGGGCGCCGGAGGTTCCGGCCGCTTCCGCTGCGACGGAGGATGTCCCATGGCGCGCTTTTGGGGTGGCCCTTGTCTTCGTCCTCTGGACCTACGGCGGCTGGACCGAGTCGGCTTATGTCGCGGAGGAGATCCATGATCCCCAGCGGAACCTCCCCTGGTCGATCCTGCTGGGGCTGGGGATTGTCACAGCGCTGTACCTGGCGGTCAACTGGGTTTACCTCTGCGCGATTCCGCTGGAGGAGATGCCGGGCCGGCCGCTGGTGGCGGCCGAGGTGATGCAGAAAGCGGTCGGCCCTGTGGGGGCCCGGGTGACGGCGCTCATGGTAGCCGCCTCTGCCTTCGGAGCGCTCAACGGCTACATCATGACCGGCGGGAGGATCCTGCTGGCCCTCGGCCAGGATCATCCGCTGTTCCGACAGTTGGGGGGGATTCACCCGAGGTTCCTCACCCCGGCGCGTGCCCTCCTCTTCAGCGCCCTAGGCGCGATGGCCATGCTTTGGATCGGCACCTTTGACCAGATCGTGACCTACTCCACCGTGGCGATCTCCCTCTTCTTCGCTCTGGGGGCCTTCAGCGTTGTGGTGCTGCGGGTGAAAGACCCAGCCCGGCCCCGGCCGTACCGCGTGTGGGGTTATCCCCTCACCCCGCTCTTCTTCGTCGCGGCGATGGCCCTCTTCATCGCCGATGTGACCTGGATGCAGCCGAGGGAAACCCTCTTTGGATTTGGGCTCACGCTCCTGGGGATTCCGCTGTACCTCTGGTCGCGGCGGCTGGGAAAGGAGCGGCGGGAGTGAGCAGGAGGCGGCTGGGATTGGCGGGGGTTCTTCTCACGCTGGTTCCGGCGCTGGCGGCCGCGGCTGACCCGGAGGAATTCGTTCGCCAGCGCGACGCGATGGTAGCTGGGCAGATCGAGGCGCGCGGGGTGAAGGATCCCCGCGTGCTCGGGGCGATGCGAACGGCGCCGCGGCATGAGTTTGTTCCGGAATCGCTGCGCGCGGCCGCGTACCAGGACTCCCCGCTTCCCATCGGCGAGGGGCAGACGATCTCCCAGCCGTACATCGTCGCCCTGATGACGGAGCTGGCCGAGGTGGGCCCGCAGGATAAGGCACTCGAGATCGGCACCGGATCCGGGTACCAGGCTGCGGTGCTGGCGGAGCTCACCCCGCAGGTCTTCACGATCGAGATCCTGCCGGCCCTGGCAGCCCGGGCCGAGGCGACCCTCAAGCGGCTCGGCTACACCCGCGTGAGGGTCCGCGTGGGGGACGGCTACCTCGGCTGGCCGGAGGAGGCGCCGTTCGACGCGATCCTGGTGACCGCCGCGCCCGATCACATCCCCCAGCCGCTCTTGGATCAGCTGGCGGAGGGCGGGGTGATGGTGATCCCGGTCGGGCCGGAGGGCCGGACCCAAGAGCTGAAGCGCCTCCGGAAGCAGGGAGGCCGTGTAGTTGAGGAGGAGGTTATTCCCGTCATCTTCGTTCCCTTGGTTCGGCAGTAGCGGGGCATGCTATACTGTCGCCCATGATGCGCCTGTGGCGGGGGTGCCAGCCAGCTGAATGAGTAGATCCGCTTCTAGAATCTTCCTGGGGTTCGTTCTTGTGCTGCTCATCGGGCTTTGCCCGGAGGGGTTCCCGAACGTTCCGGTGCGTTCCTTCCGGCTGACGTATGAGGTGAGCCTGCCCGCCATCCCGAACGAGGCGGGTGAGCTGAAGATCTGGGTTCCGCTGAGCCGGTCCGACGAGGTTCAGAGGATCCGGCGGCGGGTGATCCAGGTCCCCTATGCCTACCGGCTCACAAAGGACCCGCAGTACGGCAACGAGATCCTCTTCCTGGATCTGAAGCGGCCGCTCCCGCCGGCCCTGGATCTGGCGATCCATTACGACGCGGAGGTCCGGGAGGTTCGGCCGGCGATGGAGAGGGCGGAGCCGTTCATCCCCGACGAGGTCCGCCGGCGGCTGGCCCTTCATCTCGAATCGAATCAGCTCATGGTGGTGGACGACGGGATTCGGGAGCTGGCTCGGTCGGTGACGGCGCATGCGGGTACACCGGCGGAGAAGGCCAGGGCGATCTTCCAGTACGTCATCGAGAGGATGCGCTACGAGAAGGAGACGCCCGGCTGGGGTCAGGGCGATACCCTGCGGGCCTGCGCGGTCGGGGCGGGCAACTGCACCGATTTCCATTCCCTCTTCATCTCGCTGGCGCGGGCCTCCGGGATCCCGGCTCGATTTGCGATCGGCCTGCCGGTGCCGCAGAAGCCGGAGGGGGAGATCCCGGGGTATCACTGCTGGGCGGAGTTCTACCTGCAGGGCGCCGGCTGGGTTCCGGTGGACGCGTCGGAGGCCTGGAAGGACCCGCAGCGCACGGATTACTTCTTCGGCACGTACGACCCGAATCGGCTGACGGTGAGTCTCGGGCGGGACGTCCAGCTCGAGCCCAAGCCGGCCTCCAGCGATTTCATCAACATCTTCTTCTTCCCGTATGTGGAGTTGGACGGGATGCCGTTGGAGAAGGGGCAGTTTCAGACGAGGTTTCGGTTCCGCGATTTGAACAACAAAGGAGGCGTTGATGCGTAGAGCGCGTTGGATGACTGCGGTGGTGGTTTCGAGCGTCGTGGGGCTTGCCCTGATCGGTTGCCAGAAGCAGCAGCCGGCGGGCAAGGGCAAGGAGCACGGCGGCAAGGAGCATGCGGGCGCGGCGCTGAAGGAGCACGGCGGCCAGGAGCATGGCGGGGCCTCGGTTGCCAAGGAGCATGGAGGCCAGGAGCATGGCGGGGCCGCGGTTGCCAAGGAGCACGGCGGGGCGACCGTCACGAATTAGGAAGGAGGAATCAAGGTGACGAAAGGCATGAGCACGGTTCTCTTTGCCGCGTTCGCGATCCTGTCGTTGGCGGGCTCCTCTTTGGGCGCCGAACCGACGGCGGAGGAGCTGCGGCAGACGATTCGGGACTACATCCAGTCGCAGGAGCAGAGGATGAGGGCGTTTATCATCCCCGACCCGAAGCAAAAGGGGCTGCTGCGCACCCTGTCCCTCATCCGGGTCCATGAGCGGGTGGGCAAGACGGGGGATTACTACTACTCCTGCACCGACATGAAGGATGTGAAGAGCCAGGACGAGCTGGACCTGGATTTCGACGTCTCGGACACGGGCGGGAAACTGACGGTCGTTGCGGTGAGGATCCACAAGGACAACGGGAACCCCCGCTACACGTACGACTCGAACGACAACCTCATCCCGCTGGAGTAGTCGGGCAAATCCCTCAGGCATCGGCGGACAGCAGCCCCTGATTCTCCAGGTCTGCCTGACCGAGGCCGAGATCCATCGGGATTTCATCCTCGCCCTGAAGCGCCGGAGGCTCACGGAGCGGTTCTTCTATTGGTTCCCCGCTTCCGTTGTGGCCTGGCTGCGGCTTTGCAGTTCCAGGCGCTACAGGAACGCCGCCCGCTCGCGGCAGCTTTGCGAGCGGGCGGCTTCTTTTCTGGTCCCGCGCCTGCGGGGCGACCCCGCGCAGTGGGTCGCCCTCGGCGTGGGGCAGGGGGAGAAGGAGATGCTTTTCCTACGGCCGCTGGCGCGTCGGCAGAGGATCGAGTACGTCCCGTGGGATCATAGTCAGACTCTCCTGGAGATGGCCGGCCGGCGGGCCCTCGGCTGCGGGATCTCGGTCTGGGCCATGAAGGCGGACCTGGAGCAGGAGTCGCACTGGGAAGCCCTTCCGGCCGCTCCGCGTGGCAGCCGGAGGGTCCTTTCGGTTTTTGGGAACAGCTTGGGGGCCGTGGGGCTGGATCGGCTGCTGACCCGCGCCAGCCAGCTCCTTCACCGCGGAGACTGGTTCCTGGTGGACGGGGAGCTCCATGCCGGAGAGGAAACGCTCGCCGGCTATGATCATCCGGTCAACCGCGCCTTTGCCTTTGCCCCGCTTGAGGCGGCCGGATTCTCGCGGGCCGACGGGGAGCTTCGCTTCAACCTGCGCGCCCCGGGCGGCGGCTCGCCGCTGGGGCGGCTGGAGAAGCGGTTCGACCTGAAGAGACCGGTCGCCCTGCGCCTGGGCGGGGAGATGCTCCGGTTCCGGAGGGGAGATCGGATCCGGATGAGTCCCTCCGACAAATGCGACCTCGAGGCCATGACCGCGCGGCTCGAGCAGGGTCGGCGGTTTCAACTGCAGGAGCGGCTCCTCTCGTCGGATCGGAGGTTCGCCCTCTGGATCCTGCGCAGGGGCGGCCGGTGAAGGAGACCGCGCAGGCCTACGACCGGCTGGCGGCCGTTTACGACGAGCGGTGGCGGCACTATCTGGACGAGACCTTGGACTGGGTCTCGAGGCACGTGGAGGCCCGCTGGCCGCTCCTCCTGCTGGATGTGGGCTGCGGCACCGGGGAGCTCATCCGGCGGCTCAAGAACCACATGCGGGAGACATTCTTCATCGGCCTGGACCCTTCCGCTGCGATGCTGGGCCGGGCGGATCTGAAGTTCCCGGAAGGGGATGGCCGCACCGCGCTGGTGCGGGCTTCTGCCGAGAGGATCCCTTTGAGGAGCGGCTCCTTCGAGTGGGTGACCTGCGTCAACAGCCTGCACTGCGTTCAGGAGCCGGAGCGGGCGATCGGCGAGATGGCGCGTGTCTTGAGGCCGGAAGGGAAGCTCCTCCTCATCGACTGGAGCCGGCAGTCCTGGCTGTGCCGGCTGCTGGACGTATGGTGCCGCCGGTTCGATCCGACGCACGTCGCGATGTACCGGCCGGACGAGGTGAAGGAGATGCTGGAGCGGGCCGGGCTTTCCCTGCTGGCGATCGAGGACTTCCGGGTAGGGGGGCCGGCCGGCCTTCGCCTGTGGGAGATGATGTCGCTGACGGCGGTCAAGCCAGCCTCCGGGCTGCCCGCGTCAAGCGGGTTGGCCGCGTGACCTGTCCCCCCGGGAGTCAGACCCCCAGGGGGACAGGTCCCTTATTTGTGGTAGCATGGGCGCTGGCGGCGGCGTGGCTGGCCCTCTTCGTCGCGGGCGGGCCGGACGCAGAGGCGGCAGGGAACTCGCCCAGGATGAAACGAGACACTCCACCCCACACCAATCGGCTGATCCGGGAAAAATCCCCCTATCTCCTCCAGCACGCGGACAACCCGGTGGACTGGTACTCCTGGGGGGAGGAGGCCTTCGAGAAGGCCCGCCGCGAGGACAAGCCGATCTTTCTCTCCATCGGCTACTCCACCTGTCACTGGTGCCACGTCATGGAGCGGGAATCGTTCGAGGACCCGGAGGTGGCCTCCATCCTGAACGAGCATTTCGTTTCCATCAAGGTGGATCGGGAGGAGCGGCCGGACGTGGACAGTCTCTACATGCAGTCGGTGATCGAGATCACCGGGCAGGGGGGCTGGCCGCTGTCGGTCTTCCTGACGCCGGAGCTCAAGCCCTTCTACGGAGGGACCTACTTCCCGCCGGAGGACCGCTGGGGTCAGCCGGGCTTCAAGAGACTTCTGCTCGGCCTGGCCGACGCCTGGAAGAAACAGCGCGCCCAGATCCTCGACTCCAGCGAGCGGTTGGTCCGGCTGCTCCGGGAGGGTGAGGGATCGCTCGGTTCGGGTGAGCTTCTCCTTTCGGAGGAGGTCCTGCGCACCGCCTACCGGCTCTTCGAGGCCACCTTCGATGAGCGGTTCGGCGGCTTCGGCTCGGCGCCCAAGTTTCCGTCGGCCCACAACCTTTCGTTCCTGCTCCGGTATTGGAAACGGTCCCGGCAGGAGCGTGCGCTCGAGATGGTGGAGAGGACCCTCGAGGCGATGGCGGCGGGCGGGATCTTCGATCAGCTCGGAGGCGGCTTCCACCGCTACTCCACCGACGCCCAGTGGCGGATCCCCCATTTTGAGAAGATGCTCTACGACCAGGCGATCCTCTCCCGCGCCTATCTGGAGGCGCATCAGGCCACGGGGAAGGAGCTGTACGGCGCGGTGGCCCGCCGGATCCTCGACTACGTCCTGAGGGACCTGACCGGCCCCGAGGGGGCCTTCTATTCAGCGGAGGACGCCGACAGCGCGGAACCGGCCGATTCGGCGACAGCCAACGGGCCAGCGCCCGAATCTGAAAAGAAGGAAGGGGCGTTCTATCTCTGGACGGAGAGACAGCTTCAGGAGCTGCTGGGTCCTGAGCGGGCGAAGGGTTTCGGCGCCGCCTACGGCGTAACACGCGGCGGCAATGCGCTGAGTGACCCCACAGGGGAGCTGCGCGGAAAGAACGTCCTTTACCTCGCCCGCCCTGCCGGAGAGATGCCGGAGCTGGCAAAAGAGAGGGAGATCCTCTTGGCGGCCCGCCTGCGCAGGCCGAGGCCACACCGGGATGATAAGGTTCTGACCGACTGGAATGGCCTCATGATCTCCAGTCTCGCCTTCGGCTCCCGGGTCCTCGAGGAGCCGCGGTACCGGGAGGCCGCGGAAAAGGCGGCACGGTTCATCCTGGCCCGGCTGATCCGGGAGGACGGCCGGCTCCTCCACCGCTGGCGGGATGGGGAGGCGGCCATCCTGGGAACGCTGGAGGATTACGCCTTCCTGATCCACGGCCTGGTGGATCTTTACGAGGCGACCTTCGAAGCGGTCTACCTCGCGCAGGCCAAGCGGCTGACCGGGGAGATGGTGCGCCTCTTCTGGGATGAATCTCAGGGCGGTTTCTTCCTCGCCGGCTCCGACGCGGAGCTGCTGCCGGTTCGCCAGAAGCGGTTCTCCGACGGGGCGATGCCCTCGGGGCACTCCATCGCGGTGCTCGATCTGGTCCGGGTGGGGCGGCTCACCATGCAGCGGGACTGGGAGGCAAAGGCAGAGCAGGTGCTGCGGTCTCTGCTCGAGAAATCGTCAGCGCCGGAATCGGTCCGGCACCCGGGCGCTTTCCCCCAGCTCCTGGCAGCGCTGGATTTCCTGCTGGGTCCCTCGACGGAGATCGTGATCGCCGGATCCCCGGAGGACCCGACGACCAAGAAGATGATCCAGGCGGTCTGGGAGAGATTCATCCCCAACCGGGTGGTCGTCTTCCATCCGCCCGGCCCAGCCGGCGAGGCGATCGAGAAAGTGGTCCCCTTCGTGGAGGGCCAGGTTGCCGAGGGGGGCAAGCCCACCGCGTATGTCTGCCGGAACTATGCGTGCGACCTGCCGGTGACCAGCGTGGAGAAACTCCATGAGCAGCTCGAGCGATAGGGACGTTCGGACCGTTCCGGCTTCCCGCCTCCATCTTCCCAAAATGTTCCGCTGGCAAGCGGAGGAGATCTTTTTCTTCCTCGACCCGGCCTCTCCCCATTGGATCGCCACCGATGCGCGGGCGGCCAGGATCATCGGCTGGCTGGAGGAGGGCTTAAACGGCGAGCCGCTCCTTCATCGCTACGCCCAGGCCGAGCGGCTTCCATCGGAGAAGGCCTGGCTGCACCTGCACGACTTCACAGAGGCGCTCTTGCGCTGCGGGTTCGCTCAAACCCAACCGCTCCAGACGAAACCTTACCTCGGCCGGGCCGTTTACGCCGCTCCCGGCACCTTGCGGGAGCTCTGGCTCCACACGAACAACATCTGCAACCTGAGCTGCACCCATTGCCTCGTCGATTCCGCCCCGTGGGTCAAGGACTGGGGCCTTCCGACGCAGCGGATCCTTGAGCTGGTGGACGAGGCCGCGGCGCTTGGTGCGGACCGGTTTTATCTCACCGGAGGGGAGCCGTTCATGAGAAAGGATCTGCCGGAGATCCTGCGCCACATCACCGAGCGCCGGAAGGCCGAGGCGATCGTGCTCACCAACGCGATGCTGCTCAAGGGAGCGCGCGGCGAGGGGCTGAAACGCCTGCCGAGGGAGCGTCTGCGGTTTCAGGTGAGTCTGGATGGGGCGACTCCTGCAACCAACGACCGGATCCGGGGCGTCGGCTCCTTCGAGCGGACACTGGAAGGGCTTCGCTGGCTCAACGCCCACGGCTTTGAGACCTCCCTGACCACCGTGGTCACCCGGGCCAACCTATCGGAGCTGGCGGGGCTGGCCCGCCTTTGCCGGCAGGCGGGCGGCCGGGTGCAGCATCTCATGTGGGCTCATCGCCGGGGCCGGATCCTCTCCGAGATGGGAGCGAAGGATTTTCCCACAGCCGATGAGTTGGCCGGGGCGGTTCGCCAGGTCCGGCGCGTCGCGGAGGAGGAAGGCATCGCGCTGGACAACTGGGAGACGATCAAGCAGCGGGTCAACGGCCTCCCCGGGGTCAAGTACGATCTGGGCAACGCCTGCTGGGATTCCCTCTGCATCTATTCCGACGGGATGGTGTACCCCTCGGCGGCGCTGGCCAATTTTCCGCCGCTCGCGCTGGGCTCCCTGCAGGGATCCGGCCGGGAACCGGGCCGGAAGCCCAGCCGGCTCGCCGAGATCTGGCAGAATTCACCGGTCGCCCGGCTGTTCCGCCGGATGAGCTTGGTGGACAAGCAAACCCTAGCGGAGGATCCCTTCCGGTTCCTCACCGGAGGGGGGGACATCGAGCACTCCTTCTGGTTCAACGCGCCAGGAGGGGTTAGTGGTGCGGCCTCCTTCAGCCGCAGCCACCTCAACGGCGAATCCCCCGCGGCTCCCATCGCCCCGGAGCGGCTCCGCCAGATCCTGGCGGGGCCGGATCCTTACCATCCGCTCTACGTCGCGCTCATGAAGGATGCGATGTCCGAGATCGCGCGCCGCCAGCGTCAGGCGATCAACCGCCGCTCCGGCTACGATGTGCCGCGGATCCTCCATGCCATGGGGCAGGGAGCGATCCACTGCGCCACAGAGGATCTGGCGGTGACCGAGGAGGTGGATGTCCGGACGCTTCATTCAAACTGCGTCCTGGCCTTTGACGTGGACAAGCCCAGGCGGCTGGTGCGCGAATACTATGGAAAGGCTGCCGAAACCCCAGTGGCGGAGCTCTGCTGTCCGACGAAGTTCGATCCGTCCCTCGTCGAGCACATTCCCCAGGAGGTGGTGGATCGGTTCTACGGCTGCGGCTCGCCGGTCACCCTGGCGGGGCTCCGGCCGGGCGAGACGCTGGTTGACCTGGGCTCGGGCGCCGGGATCGACTGCTTCATCGCGGCCAAGCTCGTGGGGCCGGCCGGCAGAGCCATCGGCATCGACATGACCGATGAGATGCTCAAGGTGGCCAATGCGAATCGGCCTGTGGTGGCTGCGAACCTCGGCTACGACTCAGTGGTGTTCCGCAAGGGGTTTCTTGAGCAGGTGCCGGTGGAATCCAACTCTGCGGATGCGGTCACCTCCAACTGTGTCATCAACCTCTCGCCGGACAAGCCGAAGGTCTTCGCCGAGATCTGGAGGATCCTGAAGGACAACGGCCGGATGGTGGTGGCCGACATCGTCTCCGACCGGCCGGTGCCGGCCCGCCTGAGGGTGAACCCCAAGCTCTGGGGCGAGTGCACGGTGGGGGCGCTCACCGAGGCGGAGTTCCTCGCAGGGCTGGAGGAGGCCGGCTTCTACGGCCTGTCGGTCTTGAAGAAGAGCTACTGGAAGAGGATCGAGGGCCATGACTTCACCTCGGTGACGGTGCGAGGGTTCAAGTTCGAGAAGAGGGCGGGCTGCCGCTTCATCGGACAGCGGGCGATCTACCTCGGCCCCTTCAAGTCGGCCATGGACGAGGAAGGACATCTCTTCCCCCGCAACGAACCGGTGGAGGTCTGCACCGACACCGCCGCCAAGCTCTCCAAGCCCCCTTACTCCGACAGCTTCATCGTCATTGCGAGCCCCGACCCTACCGTCATTGCGAGCCCCGAAGGGGCGAAGCAATCTGCGTGCGGCCCCGGCTGCTGCTAGAACGCGTGGCCCAAAAGCCCATCTGCATCTTGCCGGCCAATTGATCAATCGGCCATACTTTATGTTTAGACAGAGCAGAAGGAGGGAAGAGCAT
>CAYFHV010000003.1:18486-26121 GCA_964343105.1 uncultured Planctomycetia bacterium
ATTGATCAATCGGCCATACTTTATGTTTAGACAGAGCAGAAGGAGGGAAGAGCATGGCACGCAACCGATCTTGGATGCTCGTTGTGATCTTGACGGGGATGGTGGCACTCGCCTCGGTGGGGATCGCCTCTGCGGAGGAGGCGACCGCCTGGAGCAAGCTGCAGCGGGGCGCGATCAACTCGACCACCGGATGGCTGGAGCTGGCGGTTCAGCCGGTCGAGGGAGCGAAGGCGGAGGCCCCCTTCATGGGAGTGGTCACCGGCTTTGGGAAGGGGATCCTGCTGGGACTGCAGCGGACCGGCCTGGGTCTGGCGGACAGCCTCTCCTTTCCGGTCGGGCCGTACGATCGGCCCACGATGGAGCCGGAGACCCTCTTCGGCCCGGTCAAGTAAGCTTCGTCGGCGTTACCGTCGTTTCAGCGGCACGGGGTCAGATCCTCAAGGGATCTGACCCCGTTTTTTCGGTAGGCCAGCCAGCGTGAGGGTTTCCGTCATCCTGCCGGTGCTGGACGAGGAGGAGAACCTGCGCCGGCTGCTCCCCCAGCTTGTCGGCCGCGCCGAGGAGGTGTGGGTGGCCGACGGCGGCTCCACCGACTCCACGGTTCAGGTTGCTGGGGCCGCAGGCGCCCGAGTGATCCGATCCCCGCGCGGCCGCGGAGCGCAGATGAATGCGGCGGCGGCGCAGGCGGCCGGCGATCTCCTTTGGTTCCTCCACGCCGATTCCGTCGTGCCGGCCGACTGGCGGCAGCAGATCACGCAAGCCCTCCGGGACCCTGCGATTCTCGGCGGGGCGTTCCGCGCCCGCATTGACGCGGCCGGCCTGCCTTACCGCCTGCTGGATGCGTGGGGCCTGCTGCGGCTCAGATTCCAGCCGGGCTGTTTCTACGGGGATCAGGGGATCTTCGTCCGGCGGGAGGCGTTTGAGCGTCTCGGCGGCTTCTCCGACTGGCCGGCGTTGGAGGACCTGGACTTCTCATTTCGCTTGAATCGGCTCGGGAGGACGCGCCTGCTCAACGCCAAGATCCTCACCTCCGCCCGGCGGTGGAAGAAGGAAGGCTGGTGGCGGACGGTGATCCAACACAGCCGGGCGGCCCTCTCCTATCGGCCATTGACCTTAGGAATTTTGGCCAAGGCCCCGATCCCCGGCCAGGTCAAGACCCGCTTGTGCCCGCCGCTCACACCGGAGCAGGCGGCGGATCTGGCCGGCCGGCTCCTCACGGAAACGGTCTCAACCGCCCGGGAGCTTCCCCGAGTGCGCGTGACAGTAGTGGTTGCCCCGGATGAGGGGATCCCGCATGTGCGGGAGTTCCTCCCCAGAGCCATTCCGATGATTCCGCAGGGGGACGGTGATTTCGGCAGGAGGATGCTCCGGTTCTTTGAAGCGGCCTTCCGGGAGGGATCCCGCGGGGTCCTCATCCTGGGCGCGGATCACCCGGGCCTGCCCCGGGAGTACCTGGCGCAGGCGATCGGTTTCCTTCGGAAGGGAAGGGACGAGGTGGTTCTCGGTCCGACGGAGGACGGCGGCTACTACCTGATCGGGATGAACCGGCTCCACCCGGAGCTGTTTGATGGCATCCCCTGGAGCACGGGCGAGGTTCTAGAGGTTACCCAGAGGAAGGCAGAGGAAAGAGCTCTTCCGGTGAAGCTTCTGCCGCCCTGGTTCGACGTCGACCGCCCCGAGGATCTCACCAAAAGGAGGCCAACGTCTTTTACTGGAGGCTATGGATGACTTGCAACGAAATCTTCCCAGAACGCCCTCACCTCGGCCGGCAGAAACCGGCTCAGCCGACCCAGCGCCTGGACGAGGAGGCCCCGGTCGGCTGTTTTCAGGAGTTTCCTCACGTCCTGCGCCCCCCCCCATGAGTCAGCACCTGCTGGACGTACAGGTCGAGCGCGGCCGGGTCGGAGAGGTCCAAGGAGGAGCCCTCCTTCAGGAACCAGAACAGCCGTGGATCCGCCGCAACCCTCATCTTACCCTCCGCTTTCTGCTTTCATACTATACCATCCCCCCGCACCCGGAGATGTTCGGGCGAATCGCCCGGAGGGCCTGACTCCGATCGAGGCGAGGAATGTCAGACCTTACAAGCCCTGAGGCGACCAACAAGGCCCAGGCGCTTCGCCCACGTGGTGAGGTACCTCCTGTCCAGCCGCCCGGCCTGCTCCTCGACAACGGTTCGGACATCCAGCCGGTCGATGGGCCGGTCTGCGAGCAGCTTGTACAGGATGAGATCCTCCGGCGCGATCACCCGAAGATTTCGGCCTCCCAGGGTTAGGGTCACCGCACGCCGGAGGGCCTGCCGCTGGTAAGCCCCGCGTGCCAGAAAGAAGTCCACCCGGATCGGCAATCCCCTGGTCGGCTTGAGATACCGGCAGATGAGAAGCCGATGGCCGGCGATTGCCGAGGGAAGCGTGGGCAGGAAACTGGCCTTCTGAAGGTGGGCAAGGAATTCCTCCTCCTGGCGTTCGTCGAGGGCGATGGCGAGGTCAACGTCCTGGGTGACGCGGATCCGTCCCCATACCGAAAGCGCCAGCCCTCCCATCACCATGTAAGGAATCTTTTTGCGCTCGAGGAGGCGGACGGCGGCGCGAAGCGCTTCCTCAACGGTTCGGCTTGAGGATTTTCTCCCGGGCATGAAGGCGCTCGGCAAGCCAAAGGTTAGACTTCTGGTGCTCCTGTGAGGCCCTGGCCCAGCGTTTACACCAGATTTTCCACGCTTGGGTTACAGGAATTCTCTGGGCCTTCAGGCCGGCCAGGGCGAGCTGGGTGGACAGATCGAGAAGCCCCTGCCATTGGCGGTACCGCTGATTGGCTTGCACGTCTCTGCGCAGGGGATTCCTTCTGTTCATGCCGATATCCTACCACGGGCACCTGATACAATAGTAAGGATGGGGATGCCGGACAAGCCGCCGCGGGTGAGGGACCCGAGGATCGCGGCGGTGGTCAACCAGAACGGGTGCACCGGGTGCGAGGCGTGTATCACCGTCTGCCCGGTGGACTGCATCGAGACGGTGCCGGGAGCGGAGAAGCCGGGGCTGTTCAAGCTAGTGGAGATTGACCTGGACCGCTGCATCGGCTGCGGGCTCTGCCCCAAGATCTGCCCGTGGGACACGATCACGATGGAGTCGTACCCGCAGGCCAAGGAGATCGCCCCGCTGGTCACCTTTCGTAGCGTGGTCCCCGGCCATCGGGCGGGGGTGAGCTCGCCGGTCTAACGTTTAACCTCTCACCGAATGGCGACGTATCTGACCAAGGCCGGCGTGGCCAAGCTGGAGAGCGAGCTTAAGGAATTTCGCCGGCAGAAGCACTCCCTGGAGGAGGAGGTCCGGAAGGCCCGTGAGCATGGGGACCTCCGTGAGAATGCAGAGTACCAGGCCGGCAAGGAGCGTCTCCAGCAGGTCATGGGCAGGATCGCGGATCTGCAGTACAAGCTCTCCCACGTCGAGGTCGTGGATCCCTCCGGACAGAAGAGCGATGCGGCGATCCTCGGCACCCGGGTGGCGGTGAAGGAGCTGAGCACCGGCCGCCAGGAAATCTACACGCTGGTGGGGCCGGATGAATCGGACCCGGCCTCCGGCAGGATCTCCATGCTCTCCCCGCTGGGCAAGGCGTTCCTGGGGCACAAGGTGAAGGAAAAGGTCACCGCTCAGCTTCCCGGCGGGTCGCTCTCCTTCGAGATCCTCTCCATCGAGCCGGCCGAGTAGCCCCTCTTGGGTTCCCCAGACCGGAACCGGATTCTCCTGGCGGCGTTCCTGCGGGCGCTGGGAACCGGGCAGGTGGGGGTTCTGCTGGCCCTCTATCTGGCCAAGGGGGGATTGGACGCCGGCCGGATTGGTCTCGTCGTGGCGATCGGGCTGGCGGGGCTCGCGGCCGGGACGTTCCTGGTCAGCTTCTGGGCCGATCGAATCGGACGGCGGCGGACCCTCATGCTCCTCGCGGGGCTGACCTCCCTGGGCGGTTTCGGGCTGGCCCTTTTTCCCTCATTTCCTCTGCTGGCGGGCCTGTGCTTCCTTGGAATGGTCAACGCCATGGGCCGGGAGCGGGGAGCGCTCTTCACGCTGGAGGTGGCGATTCTTCCCGAGACCACCGACGCGGCCCACCGTACCCAGGCGCTGGCTTGGTACAACCTTCTGTTGGACGTGGGGCTGGGTCTGGGTTCCCTTCTGGCGGGTCTGCCGGTTCTCCTGCGCCGCACGCTCGCTCTTCCCGAGTTGGCGTCGTATCAGTGGACCTTCGCAGGGTACGGCGCGCTGGGGATCCTCTCCTTCCTCCTCTATCTGGGCCTGACACCCCGGGTCGAGACGCACGGGCCCACCCCGTGGCACCGGGTCACCCCCGCATCCCGGCGGGTGATCACCCGTCTGTCGCTCCTCTCGGGGCTGGACAGCTTTGCCGGCGGCTTCCTGCCCGCCACCCTGATTGCGTACTGGTTCTTCAGGAGGTTCGGCGCGGACGAGGCGGTGCTTGGGCCCCTCTTCCTCGTCGCCCACCTGGTGAACGCCCCGTCGTACCTGGTGGCGGCCTGGCTCTCGCGGCGGATCGGTCTGGTGAACACCATGGTCTTCACCCACCTTCCGGCCAACCTCTCCCTCATCGCGATTCCCTTCGCTCCTTCTTTTGCAGCGGCGGTCGGCCTGTATCTGGTCCGGGAGTTCCTGGTGGAGATGGATGTCCCCACGCGGCAATCGTACATCCTGGCCGTGGTGGAGCCGGGCGAGCGGACCCTGGCGTCGGGGATCACGAATCTCAGCCGGACCGGGGCCTGGGCGTTGGGGCCCACCCTCTCGGGATACGCGATGAAGAACCTGAGCCTGAGCATGCCCCTCTTCATCGGCGGGGGACTCAAGGTGGTTTACGATCTCTGGCTGTGGGCCGCCTTCCGGCGGCTCAAGCCGCCCGAGGAACGGCGATGAGGATTCTCGTTGACGGGAACAACGTCCTTCCGGCGCTTGGGCTCCTGCGCCCTCCGCAGGCGGAGCAGTTCCTTCAGCAGCTGGAACGGACGGCGGCGGAGAAGGATTGGGATGTTACCGTGGTCTTTGATGGGCCGGAGCGGTTCCTGCGCCGTGAGGAGGGAATCCTGACGGTTTGTTATGGAAAGGGCAGAAGCGCGGATGCGCTGATCGAGCGGATGGTGCATGAAGCGCCGGATCGCTCGCAGGTGGTGGTCGTGACCCAGGACCGGAGCGAGGCCGATCTCGTTCTGGGTTTGGGAAGCCGTGTCTGGAGCCCCAGCCGGCTGAAGGAAGAGATGGGGTAAAATAGGGGCCAAATGAGAGGGAGGCACCGATGATGATGGGTTGGATCATTCTTGCAATTCTGTTGGCGGTCGTCGTCTGGGCGGTCGCGGTGTACAACGGGCTCATCCAGCTTCGGATCCGGGCGGAGGGGTCCTGGTCGGACATTGACGTCCAGCTCAAGCGCCGGTACGACTTGATCCCGAACCTCGTGGAGACGGTGAAGGGCTACGCTGCCCACGAGAAGAGGGTCTTTGAGGCGGTGACCGAGGCGCGGACGAGGGCGATGGGGGCGACCAGCCCCGGCGCAAGGGGGGAGGCCGAGCAGGGACTGGCGGGGGCGCTCAAGACCCTCTTTGCCGTTGCGGAGAATTACCCGCAGCTGCGCGCCAGCGAGAACTTCCAGGGGCTTCAAGGTTCGCTCAACCAGTTGGAGGAGGCGATCCAGAACGCCCGCCGCTACTACAACGCGGTGGTGCGGGACTACAACACGAAGATCCATCTCCTGCCGGACCGGCTCGTGGCGACGCTGGCCGGATTCCAAACGAAGGAATTCTTCCAGCCGGACAGCGCGGAAGAGCGCAGGAACGTCAAGGTTGCTTTCTAGACCGCTCCTGGCGCTGGCGACGCTGCTCCTGCTCTCGGGCGGGGCGGCAGCGTGGGAGATCGAGTCCTTCCACGCGGATCTTGCGGTGCAGTCGGACGGCTCCCTGCGAGTCACGGAAACGATCGCCGCTGATTTCCAGGGCGAGGAGCGCCACGGCATCTACCGGGACATCCCGCTGGTCAGCGAAGACCGCCTGCGGATCCGCCGCTCCATCCGGGTGACCTTCCTGGAGGCGACGGACGAGAACGGGCAGCGGTGGCCGGCGCGGCTGGAGCGGGAGGGAGTTTTCCGCCGGATCCGCCTGGGCTCCCGAACAGCCACCCACAGCGGGCGAAAGAGCTTCCGGATCGTGTATCGGGTGGACCGGATCCTGATCTCCTTTCCCGGGCACGACGAGCTGTACTGGAACGTGACCGGAAACGAATGGGCGGTTCCGATCCGGCGCGCCTCGGCGGTGGTCCGGCTGCCTGAGCCGGTCGAACGGCAGCGGCTGCTGGCGACCGCCTACACCGGCCGGTACAGCTCCGCCGCGGGCGATGTGGAGATCACCCTCGAGGGGGACCGCGCCATTCGGTACCAGGCCCGTTCCGGCTTCAGCCCGCTGGAGGGGCTGACCATCGTGGCCGGCTGGCCGCCGGGATTGGTGGAGATGCCCTCGGCGTTCGCCCGCCTCCGCTGGTTCTTCCAGGACAACTGGGTCCTCTCCATTCCGCTGGCGGTGTTCCTCGTCATGCTGATCCTCTGGTGGAACTTCGGGAGGGATCTGCCGCGGGAGAGCGTCACCGTGCAGTACGAGCCGCCGCAGGGGATGACCCCGGGGGAGGTCGGCACACTTCTCGACGACCACGCGGAGCTTCGGGATGTCACCGCCGGCATCGTGGATCTGGCCCGGCGCGGGTACCTCACCATCGAGGAGAAGAAGAGCCGGGAGTATCGTCTCATCCGGCACCCCGGCGCCGGAGACGACGGGCAGGAGAAGCCGAAACCGCACGAGTCGCTGCTCCTCGCTCAGCTCTTCTCCGCGGCCGATACGGTGGAGCTTTCCAGCCTGGAGAACCGCTTCTACAAGCACCTCCCCGAGATCCGCAAGCGGCTGTACGAGGAGCTCACCCGCCAGGGATACTGGGCGGCAAGCCCCGAGGCCGCGCGCGGAGTTTGGCGGATTATCGCCATCGTCCTCTTTGTGATCGGCTGCCTCGCTATCGATCTTGTGCCGCTGTCCGTCGCGCTCTGCCTCTTCGTCTCGGGCGGGATCGTTTTCTGGTTCGGCCGGTACATGCCGCGCAAGACCTCCCAGGGGATGCGGGCCCTGGAGAGAATCCTCGGGCTTCAGGAGTTCCTGCGGCGGACCGACGAGGATCGCCTTCGTCGGGAATCCAACCCATCCTCCCTGTTCGAGAGGATGCTTCCCTACGCCATGGCGCTGGGGGTGGCGAACCAGTGGGCAAGCGCCTTTGAGGAGATCTACCGAGTCCACCGCCCGCGCTGGTACTCCAGCTACGACGGGAGCACCTTCACCCCATCCGACTTCACCCGGCGGGTGGACCGGAGCGTTTCGCGCATGGGAACGGTTTTGGCCTCAGCGCCCCGGCACAGCGGGGGAAGCGGATTCGGCGGCGGTTTCTCCGGCGGCGGGGGCGGCGGAGGAGGGGGAGGGGCTTGGTGATGGCCTCATCCAAGCAGGTTCTACCGATCGTGTTCAGACTTAGCCGCCAGGGGTGCGCGAGGGGGCCCGCCCCTCGCTTTCCTCGGAGGAGGGTGGAACCAGAGGGAACCCTCGGTTCCCTCCGGGGA
>CAYFHV010000003.1:26131-39394 GCA_964343105.1 uncultured Planctomycetia bacterium
GGAGCGAGGCGCAAGCCGAGCGACGGCGGCGGGGGCGGCGGAGGAGGGGGAGGGGCTTGGTAGAGCTTCCGCTCCGGATCGGGGTGATCGGATCAGGGCGATCCGATCCCCGCTGGGATGAATGGGCCACTCAGGTCGGTCAGGCCATCGCGCAGGCGAAGGCGGTCCTCATCTGCGGGGGATTGAGCGGGGTGATGGCCGCGGCCGCCCGCGGGGCCCGGCAGGCCGGCGGGATGACGATCGGCATCCTGCCCGGCGCCGACGCGCGCCAGGCCAACCCGGACATCCAGATCCCGATCCCGACGGGGCTGGGCGAAGGGCGCAATCTCCTCGTGGTGCAGTCCAGCGATGCCCTCATCGCGATCGGCGGCGGGGCCGGCACCCTTTCGGAGATCGGCTTCTCCCTGAAGCTGCGCAAGCCGCTGGTCCTGCTGGGATCCTGGAAGATCGAGCTGCCGCAGGGGGCGGATCCCCTGCCGGTGCCGCCCCGGGTAGCCGACAGCCCGGGGAAGGCGGTTGAGCTGGCCTTGCGCTTGGCCCAGATGGGTAGGCCGGGTTCATGAAGTAATCCCTGTCTGTTTTTGTAATACATTTTCCTATTGACTTACATATTGACTTCGGGTATACTCTGGATTGAATGGAGGTGAGATGGGATGGTCGAGACTTCCGTCGTGACAACCAAGGGGCAGGTGGTGATTCCCCGGAAGATCCGGGCAAGATTCCGGATCAAGAAGGGGACGCGGGTTTGCTTTGAGCTAGGCGGTGGGGGGATCATCCTCAAGCCCCTCACGCCGGAGTATTTCGAGAAAATGGCTGGAATCCTGGGAGCGGGGGGCAAGGCGACGCGGGCGTTGTTGGAAGAGCGGGCGAGAGAGCGCCAGCGTGAGGACCGCGGATGAGTTTTGTCCTTGATGCCCACGCCCTAACGGCCTATTTTGAGAAGGAGGCTGGGTATGAGAAAGTCCAGGGGCTCCTTACAGAAGCGGCTTCCAGTGGGCGTCTGCTTCTGCTCTCCGCGGTGAACTGGGGCGAGGTTTTTTACGTCACCTACCGGGAGCATGGCAAGGCGGCGGCCGATCAGATTGCCCGAGTGATCGAGGAGTTTCCCATTGAGGTTGTCCCTGTGGATGTTCCCATCGCCCACCAGGGAGCCATCTACAAGGCCACCCACAAGATGTCCTATTCCGACTGCCTCGCCGCCGCCTTGGCCAAGATGCACCGAGCGACGTTGGTGACCGGCGACAAGGATCTGAAACAGGTACAACGGGAGATAAGAATCCTGTGGCTGGAATGACCTCAGCGTCCACAATAGGATAGAGGGGCGTGGCCGAAAGCAAAACGATCCGGCAACTGGAGGAACGCCTCGCCGAAGCGGAGCCGGGGTCGCTCCGTCATGCGACACTGGAGGCGGCCAAGCGGTTCAAGAGCTCCTGGATCGAGCTCGGGCGCCAGCTCTGGACGGTCTGGAAGGAGAAGGCGTACCGTCCCTGGGGCTACCTCACCTTCGAGGCGTACTGCGGCAAGGAGCTCCAGATCCGCTCCGCCACCGCGAAGAAGCTCCTGCACTCCTATTTCTTCTTGGAAAAGGAAGAGCCGGCCGCGCTCAAGCGGCTGACCTCCGAGGCCCCGGCGGCTGCCCTGCCTTCGGCGGAGGCGGTGAATGTCCTGCGGCTGCTCAAGAGCCGGCAGGGGATTCCCGAGGGGGAGTACCAGCGGGTTCGCACGTATGTCCTGGAGGACGGCCGCGATCTCCCGCTGGTTCAGAAGGAGGTCCGCCAGATCCTGGAGGAGAGCCGTCCCGACTCGCAGGAGGCCCAGGCGCAGCGACGGCGGGCAGCGATCCGCAGGACCGTGGGAACGCTCAAAGCCCTTCGGCGCGAGCTGGCCGAGGGCAATTCCATTCCGAAAAAGCTGCTCGGCGAGCTGGATCAGCTCGTGCGAAAGCTGGAGGAGGTCCTTTGAAACGGGGGGAGGTCCTTTCAGGATGATCCGGAAGATCCAGTCCACCCAGGCCGGCTGGGGAGTGGCGCTCCTGCGGATCACCTTGGGCGTGGTCTTCTTCCGGGAAGGGGCGATGAAGCTGTTCGGCTGGTTCGGAGGAGGCGGTTTCGCCAGCACCTGCGCCTACTTCCGGCAGCTTGGGATTCCGTTTCCGGAGTTTAACGCCGTGTGGGTGGGATCCGTGGAGCTGGTGGGGGGAGCGGCCCTGCTGGCCGGTTTCTTGACACGGCTGGCCGCCGTTCCCATCGCGGCGACGATGGGGGTGGCGATCACGACAGCGCATCTGGCCGGCGGCTGGAGCTACCCGGCGCTGATCATCGCCTCCTGTGCAGCCCTTTTGCAGGCCGGGTCCGGCCCTCTCTCTGTGGACGCCGCCCTCTCCAAGAAGCCCTGACGGGTGAGCCTCCCGCCCTTCGTCCAATGGATGAGCCGGCGCAACGGCGAGTCGCTCGCCAAGGCCCTCTCAAAACAGATTCAGAGATCGTCCGCCGAATCTCCCAAGCTCTCGCCCTCCGAGCACTGGGGGAGCGCGCTGGAGAGCCGGCCGGGCTGGCAGAGGATGGGGGGAGGCGCGTACCGCTTCCGGACCGGGGAATCGGTCGAGTTGGAATCCAACAACTCGCCCCGCGAGCTTCTGGCTCGGATCACCGCGATCGAGGTGAAGCCCCTGGCGTCGGGGATGCCGCCGGAGGTGCAGCGCATCCTGGAGGAGGAGGCAATCTCTGCCGCGGTCGCCTGGTGGGAGGAGAATCACCGGACCCCATGATTTCCGTTTTGGAGCCATTGGAGCTTTACGCCGAGAGGTGGACCTCTGCGGAGCCGGAGATCTTAAGGCGGCTGCGCGAGGAGACGCTCCGGACCCAACCGATCCCTGAAATGATTGCCGGGCCGCTGCAGGGGCGCCTGCTGGCGCTGCTCGCCAAGATCTCCGGCGCGCGGCGGGTTCTGGAGATCGGAACGTTCGTCGGCTACAGCGCCCTTTGCTTTGCCGAGGCGCTTCCGGCCCGCGGGGAGGTGGTCACCATTGACTCCGATCCCTCGATCCTGAGCGTCACCCGGCGCTACTTTGCCCAGGTCCCTTACGGGAGGAAGATCCGGCTCCTCATGGGGCAGGCGTTGGAGATTCTCCCGCGCCTGCCCGGTCCCTTTCATCTTGTCTACATTGATGCCGACAAGGTGAACTACGACCGCTATTACGACCTGGCCTTTCCCAAGGTTCCCTCGGGCGGGCTCATCCTCGCGGACAACGTCCTCTGGTCCGGGGCGGTGCTGGACGGCCGGGTGCGCGACGCGGACACCCGGGCGCTGCGGGCGTTTGTCCGGAAGGTCCGGCAGGACCGCAGGGTGGAGGCGATCCTGCTTACGGTGAGGGACGGGCTGCTGTTGGCCCGGAAGCGCTAGATGACCAGAGACCTTCTTGCGGTAGGGGCTGGTCGGCCCAAGGCGCTGGAGGAGATCTCGGTATGACCCGGCCGATCGGGCTCAAGCGGGGTCTGCGCACCCCTTTCGTCAAGATGGGCAAAGAATTCGCCCGCCTGAATGCGGTGGATCTTTCCGTCCGCCTGGTGAACCCCCTGCTGGAGAAGCAGGTGGTTCCTCCGGAGCTCATCCAGCATGTGATCTGGGGGATGGTGGTGCCGGACCCCAACATCTATTCGATCGCGCGCGAGGCGGTCCTCGGCTCGCGGCTCGACAACCGGGTGGAGGCGTACAGCATCTCCAGGGCCTGCGCCACCTCCCTGCAGGCCGCGGCCAACGCGGCTTCCTATTACCAGGCCTTTCCCGACGAGGCGAGCGTCGCCCTCGTGGGCGGGGTCGAATCGTTCTCCGCCAGCCGGCCGGTCCTCACGGACCGGGCCGCCGCCTTCTTCAAAACCCTGGCGAGCAAGGCGCCTATCGGCGCAAAGCTCCGGGCCTTCCTTGCCACACCGCCCGGGGCCTGGTGGCCCGTGGCCCCCTCGGCGAAGGAGTACTCCACGGGGCTGACCATGGGGGAGCACTGCGAGCTCATGGTGAAGGCCTTTGCCGTCAGCCGGGAGCGTCAGGACCGGTTCGCCCTTGCCTCCCACCGGAATGCCGCCGCCGCCCGCGCGAAGATCGCCCCGCAGCTTGTTCCGGTGGATGGGGTGAATCGGGACACGCTCATCCGGGAGAACACCTCGATGGAGGCGCTGGGAGCGCTGCCGCCGGCGTTCGACCGATCCCCGGCTGGGACGATCACCGCGGGCAACGCGAGCCCATTCACCGACGGAGCGGCCGCCCTCTTCGTGATCTCACCAGCGCTGGAGGGCAGGGTGAAGCCGGACGCGGTCCTGGTGGATTTTGAGTTTGTCGCGGTGGAGCCCAAGGAAGGGCTGCTCATGGGGCCGGGGAAGGCGATGCTGAGGATCTTGAAGCGGCAGGATCTGCGGTGGAGCGATCTGGATTATCTGGAGATGCACGAAGCGTTCGCCGGCCAGGTCCTGTGCAATGTGGATGCGGTGAACAACCCCCGCTACCGGAGGGAGAATTACGGGGTGGATTACGACGCCGGCGTCCTGGATGAGGCCCGGCTCAACCCCTGGGGTTCCTCCATCGCCTATGGGCATCCCTTCGGCGCCACCGGTGCCCGCATGCTCAGCCAGGCAATTGCCTATCTGCACGACACGAACAGCCGGCGCGCTCTTCTGGGGATCTGCACGGCGGGCGGCCTGGCCGGGTCGGCCCTCGTCGAGCGCCGCTGAAGGAAAACGTCTTTGCGAGGAGCGATAGCGACGAAGCAATGATGGCAGTGAAATTTCTCTCCCTCTGGCTTCCCGTGGGCGGTTACACCGCCCTCATCTTCTGGGTCTCTTCCGTCTACCGGCCGGTTCCAGGAATCGAGCTCTTTCCCCAGATCGACAAGCTCTGGCACCTGGCCGAATACACTCCGCTGGGCTGCTTTGTGCTGCGGGCCGTCACCCGCTCCTTCCGTTCCATCGGAATGGCCCGCGCCTGGATGGCCGGCGGGGCATACGCCCTTGTCGTCGGGGTTCTGGATGAGTTTTACCAGTCCTTCGTCCCGATGAAGGATCCCAGTGGGTTCGATCTTCTCTTTGACCTGGCCGGCGCACTCCTCGGCCAGTGGCTCTACGGCAGGAGGGTGGCCAAGACGCCGTAGTGGTCGGAAGGATGGCCCCCCGCGGCAGACGGCCGCCGGCAGGCCACCTCGCAGTGGACCGGCTTAAAGGGGCCCGCAGGATCCTGCCGGACGAACAGGAAGTCGATGCGCCGATCCGGAAAGCGGACCGCATGCGACTGAATGTACGGATTGGCGTTGTCCCACGTGATCCCGGCCTCGTTCGGATGGAGCTGCCCGAAGAGGTCGGTGAATCCGCCCTCCCGGATCCGGGCGATCGGCGCCTGATCCGGCGAGGCGTTGAAATCGCCCGCCAGGAGAACCGACGGCTGCAGGGAGGCCACCCAGAACAGGAGCTGCTCCACCTGCGCCAGCCGAGTCGGCTCATCCTCCGCCCTCCATGCCAGATGAGTATTGCCGAGCCAGAGCGGGCCGGCGGCGCAGGACAGCTCAGCCAGGAGAAGCAGCCTGCGGTACGACTCCAGCGGGGAGACGGCCGAGTAGGTGAAGGTTCTCGACGAGCGCGACGGGAACCGGCTCAAGATCGCCAGGCCTCCCTGCGGCGCATGCAGGCGGACCGGATAATCGGCAAAGGCCTCCAGAAGGGCGGGGTCGGTGACCTCCTGGAGGCAGGCGACGTCCGGGGCGAGATCCAGGATGGCCTGCACGAGCACGGACCGGCGCTCGGCCGGCCCGTTCTTTCCCCAGGTGTTGAGGGTGAGGATCTTCATCGCACCAGTCCTTTCGCCTTCGTCGTGGCCGATGATACCATATGCTCGATGGAGCCAAACCCGTTGCCACAGCCGTGGAGATTCCCCGTTGCTGCGCTGATGGTCGCGCTCGCAGTTCTTGCGACCTCCTGCGGGCGCGCGGCGGATCCCCCCCAGCGCGTGTTGGGGCAGATCCGCGCACTCGTTCAGGCGGAATCGTTCCGGGAGGCGGCCTCGGAGGCCCGGGCCGCGCTGAAGCGGTACCCGAAGTCCGTCCGTCTGCAGCTTCTCCTGGCGAAGGCGGAGATGGGGCTGGGCCGCTTCGACGAGGCGGTCAAGGCCCTGGAGCCGGCGGCCCAGGCCGGTTGGGGAGGCGTGGAGCTCAACGGCACGCTTGGGCTCGCCCATTTCCGGCTCGGGCAGTTCGAACAGGCGAGTGCCTTCCTGGAGAAGGCCGAGGCGGCTGGCGCGGTGAGCGCCGAGTTCAGGAAGAAGCTTGGCTACGCCCGGTACTACCTGCGCGACGGGCGCGGGGCGATCGAAACCTTTCAGGGGCTGGCCGAGGCCGATCCGAAGGACGTGGAGGCACAGCTGGCGCTGGATGCGCTGATGGGGCTGACCGGTCAATGGCCGGCGGCCTGGATGGTCTGGTATCCGGAACTGGCTGGCGGCCTGCAGATTGCCTACCCCGGCGGGTGGGAGCGACAAAGGGAGGAGTTCCTGACTGAGGCGGGGAAGGTGACGCTGGTCCTGTGTGAAGGCAGGGTCTTCGAGCGGGAGGAGCGTTTTCACCTGGGAGGGCTTCTGCTCCTTTCCGTTTTTCAGAACGCCTCCAAGGGGCCGCTGCCCCAAATCCTGAAGGGGCCTTACCGGCGCGGGGAGAGGGTCTTTGGAGAAGAGGGCAAAGTGTGGTATCACGCGACCCGCCCGGGGGCAGAGCTGAGGTATGCGGCTGTACCAAGGGAGCCAGGAGAGTTCGCGCGGTTCATGAGCCAGCAGACCCTGCGCGATATACTGGATATCTGGGGCTTTTCCCTCAGGGACGCCGATTTGTATCCCTGGACCGGCAGGCGGGGCAACGCCTCGTACTGTGTCGGGGAGGTGATCGCGGAGGATCGGCAGGGCCGCCGGCTGTTTGGCCGGAGTCTTGGCTTCTACGACTCGTTCAACGACACCTACGGGGCCCTCCAGATCTACGGCCCAGATTGGGACGAGGAGAAGGTCCGGCAGATGTCCGAGGCGATCTTCCATCTGGCCCTCTTCGGCGGGGTGGTGGGGATTCCTCCCCTGCCGGAGACCATGATCACTGTTGAGGAGTACCAATCCCGGATCCTGGGATTCCTTGAGAAGGGGGAGGCCGACCGGGCGCTCACCGAGGCGAAGCGGGCCACAGCCGCCTATCCGCAGGTTTCCCAACTGCATGCGCTTCTGGGCCGGGCCCATGAGGCGCTGTGGCATCCGGAGGAGGCGGCGGCCGCCTATGAGAAGGCACGTGAGCTGGGGACCCTCGACTTTGAGTCAGAGCTTGCCCTGGGCGGCCTGCGGTTGGGCCTGGCAGAGCTGGATGGGGCGAGGATCGCCTACACCCGGTCCCTCTCACTCAAGCCGTCACATCCGGCCGCCCTGATCGGCCTGGGCCTGGTGAGCTACGCTCGTGGGGAGCTTCCCCAGGCAAAGGAACTCTTCCAGCGCGCCAGTGTGGAGGCTCCCCATTCTGAAAGCGCGCTCTTCCTGCGGGATGCGGTGCAGGCGCTGGAGCAGGCCGGGAAAGAGAAGGGCCGCGTGGTCTGGTTCCCGGGCGCCGAGGAGCGGCCGCTCTTCTGCGTGCCCGCGGGCTGGGAAGGGCAGCGCCTGGAGACAGGAGACTCCGGACGATACGAGATCGTCTTCTCTCCCTCCAACCAGGGGGAGGGAACCCTTTTCCTCACGTACGTGCGGTACGAGCACGCCTCCAGCCGGATCGGCCGGCTCAGGGGAGATACCGATCCGCAGCAGGTGCTGGACGGCTTTCTGGCGCAGGCCTTCGATAGGCTCGTCGATCCCCAGAAGGTCTGGAACCGGATCACCCCTCTGTTCCAGCGGGGAAAGGATCGGTTCGTCCGGGCGGAATTTTCCTACACCCGCGGCTCGCAGCGGGTTCTGGAGCGGATGCTGGCCTACTATCAGTCGGATGAGGACCGGCTCCACATCCTGGCACTGACCTCCGGCTCGCTGGGCGAGGACTGGTCCGCATTTGTGGAGGCCTGCTTCTCGACGGCCCGGTTTGATTCGTACCGGTTCCGGGCGGCGGGGGAGGGGGAGGCGTGAAGAGGGGCGTAGTCCGAATCGGGCTGTTTCTTCTCCTGGGAACGCTGGCGGGCGGATGGGGAGCGGGCCAGGCTGGAGCTCTGGAGTCCGACCCGCGGGATCGCTGGCCGAGCCCGAGGGAACGCGGAACGTACCGGGCGCGGATTGCCTCCTCGGGAAAAGTCCTCTGGACGGTGGAGTGGCGGACCTCGGTCACAGAGGAGGAGGATGGCAAGCGGATTGAGATTCGTGAGGAAGGGCATGGGCAGCCCTGGCGATACACCCAGCCGGTCAGCTGGAAGAAGCAGATGGTGTTCCATACCCCGCCGGCGGAATTCCCCGGCGGCGAGGCGCCTGCCTCCGCGCTCTTCGTCGAGTCCGTCAAGGGGTTCCGGTGGAGCGAGCGGGGCCAGCGGCTCAGCGAGCTCCGGCTGGAGCGGGACGAGGCCAGCCAGCGGATTTTCTTCAGGGATCGTCTGCCAGAAGGAAGGCTGGAGTCGGTCGTCCTTCCGTGGACTCCCCAGAGTTTGCCCGATGAGCTCCTCTTTCACTGGGCACGGACACTGCCGTTCGGGGAGGAGGGACGCAGGGCGGCCTCCCGGTGCACCCTCCTCATCTCACCCCGGAGGCAATTCCGGATGAACGCCCTGATCCGGGGCCGGGAGCTCATCACCACGCCGGCCGGCACCTTTGCCTGTTACCGGGTGGAGCTGTACCCGGAGCTTGTGGGGCCCCTCAAGGCCTTCGCCCCCAGGATGTACCTGTGGTGCAGCGCCGACCCGCCGCACCGGTGGGTGCGCTATCAGGGGCCCGTGGGCGGCCCGGGTACCCCGGAGGCGGTGATTGAGCTGGTGCGGTTCGATGAGGAGCCGGGATAGCAGCCGGGACAGGAGCCGGGATGAAGATCGCCTGTGACCTCTGCGGCAGGGCGGTGGACGACTCCCTTCTTCAAATCGTCGAGGAGGGGAACGACATCCTCTACGCCTGCCCGGAGTGCTATCTTGCCAGCCAGGGGGAACCGCCCGAGGAGCAGCCGTAAGTAGTAATAAAATTTATATACGTCCCTTGACGCGCGTGGGCAATCCAGTCCATACTTATCTTATGAAGCCGTCCGAGCAGGTTTACGCCCGCGCGGGGCATTTTTATTTGCCCGGTTGCTTGGCCGTTCAAAAAAGGCTCAAAGGAGCCGCTTGCCTCACCGCGGCGGTCTTGATGCAGATGGAGCTGCTGCTTTGGTCGGGAGGCCCCGCGTTTGCCGAAGAGAACCGATCCAGCCTCCGCTCCACCGAGATCGCCGACGACCGCGACCTGAAAAGAAATCCCAACCTCGCCGGCTTGGAGCAAGCCATCCGCCGAGCAAATCAAGAAACCAAGGAACTGTCTGCAGCCTCTGCGTCCGTCCCCCCCAGTATTCCTCGGGGAAACTTTTGGACTGGCCGCGGCCAGGTGCAGGCGCCGGCTCTTTCCGTTGCCGCCGCCGGGATGGAGGAGCTGATTCCGGACGCTCGTGTCTTCCTTGCCATGGCGAATGAACCCTTGAGGGTCCGCTTGGAAATCGGCAGGGCTGCCCTCAAGAAAGGGCTGACGGAGGAGATGGCCCGGCAGATTTTGAGGGTGGCCAGCCGTGAAGACCTTCAGGGAGTCGTGGAGCCGGACGGCAGTCGCTCGCTGTACCTCCTGCTGCCGGGTGGCCAGCCGTGGGTGGTGGATGGCATTCCCTTCGATGCCATCAAGCTCAAGCAGGTGACTTACCAGGGGGGACCGCCGAGAGCGGAAGCCTTTGCTGACACGGAGAGCGACGTTCAGCAGCCTGGAGGTCGAATGGCATTCCGCGGAGGGAAGATCGTTGTGGACCCAGCCGTGATCCGTCCCGTTGGGGGAGGATATGTGAACGAAGCGGTGAATGAGTACACCACCATGTTGGAAGCCTTCCGGCAGCAGGTGCCCACCGGCTACCCGATCGGCGTCGGCCAGTTCGTGGATCTGACCTTTCAGGGCAGGACGATGGGTTTTGTCGTGATCGCCATTCGCAGGGCGGGAGATGGAAAGGAAGTGGACGCACGAGTTGGCAGAACCCTGAGGACGGAGCTGGCAACCCGGGCGGAGAACATCACCAGACAGCATGGGCTCGCGACCGAACGTGGAATGCAGGAGGTTGCCAAACTGTACGAGCGGATCGCGAAACAGTCCTCCACCGAGCTGACCGCAGCGGCGCAGACCCTTTTCAAGCTTCATCAGGCTGGGATTGTCCATTCCCACCCGACCTTGGATCAATTCCGCCGGCGGGCAAAGGGCGAGTCCGATCCTCCCCCCATTTACGATTTCACCAACGCCATGTCGTTTCGGTCGATGAGCAGGGAAGAATTCATCGCCCGGGTCTTTAACGACTACCGGGCGCTCTTTTACACCAGCCTCACCGTCTTCCCGGGCAGGGCGGTGGAACTGGCCGAGTACCGCAGGCTCTTGCAGCTGATCGGTTCAGACCGCCTGCCCCTTGAGCGTTTGTCCGAAGCGTATTTCCCACCGCAGGTGATCAGGTCGATGGAGAAGAAGTTTCCCGGGGCGAGCATTCGGAAGTTATCGAGTTATGAGGAATTTCTGCCTTGGCTGGCCCGATCCTGGCGCAGGGATCGTTTTGAGCGGGGCGTCACCTGGAGAGAGATCGCACAGGAAAGCGGTTTGGCGCGGGTCTTTGAAGAGTATGCCGGCCAGTTGTACGATCGCCTGACCCAGCCATCCGGCCCGACCGCCGCCGGGATGGAGGAGAATCCCGGTCAAAAGATCCAGCGGCAGTTGGAGCAGCTGGGGAAGCCGGAGCCTCCGCGGGTTGAGTACCGGCGTCTCGCCCCTCACCAACCGGCCCACGTCTTCTATGAGAAGCATGGGCCGCTGATCTTCGCGGTGGGCCAGCCCGAAGAGGAGATGCTCCATTACCGGGTCCGCTTCAGCCAAAGCCGGGGGAGATTCATTCTGTCTGAGGTGGAGCCGGTCCGGCAGGGTTCCCAAGCCCATCCTGATTTGCTGCTGTTTCAGGACCGCAAGGATTCACAGCTGGGCGTGGTGACGCTGCAAACGGCACAACCCTTCCCGTTTGGAAATCAAAAAGTCCTAATTGAGCTGCGGGAAGGGATGCACCAGATCACGCTCACGGATTTGGATTCGACCCGAGGGACCTTCTTTTTTGACGACAGATCCGGGCCTCCGGAAGAGCTGGATATCCCGGTTTCTTGGCAAGATTGGAAAACGGCCGAAGAGGTCCTGACCGTTCTGGGGAACAGCCTTCTCAAGCAAGGCGAGCCGCCGGACTATGACGCCCACTCCTACCGGAAGGCGCTGAGCAAAATCATCTTGTCCTGGTCCGTGATCCCCGCGCACCGGCGCCAGGAGGTGCTCTCTCACATGATGATCAGCCGGGGTTGGTACAAAGAGGCCCCGGGCATCGATCCTGTGAAATCGGCCGACTGGGTGCGCAGGTTTTTCCGGATCTTTCACCACGTCTTTTATCTCAACTCCGAGGCGATCCTCTCCAAAGGCAAGAAGGGCCTGTTCCTGGCCGGCAGGATCAAGCGCTACGCACGGGTCAGCTGGCGCGGGTTCAGCACGGTCACCTACGTGGAGCCGATCCTGAGCAGTTTCCAAGGGGGATTCAGGCCCAGCACCAACGACAACGAAGTGGTCGTCCTTTTGGGGGATGAGCTGGTCGAGCCGAAGCTCATCGGCCTCCATGAGGCCCAGCATATGTTCGATACGCTGGAGATGGTCCGATTGGGGTACCGATTGAGCGGGGATCTGGGTCTGGGCAACGACCCCTTCAGCGAGGTGGCAAAAGGGATCCTCGCGTCCCAGGGGTATCTCCAGCCCTCGGAGCTCGAGTTCACGGCCTATGCCCGGACGATGCAGGAGATTGGAAGACGTTTGAAGACCGGAGAGATAACCCATGATCCCGGCCGCTTCACTGAGTTGATGCTGCAGGTTTTTGGCGGAGATCGCTACCTTGCCCATTACCGGCTGATGGGCGAAAATGCGAACTACCACGCCCAAGCCGCCGAGGATTTCCTCGAGAAATTCCAGGCCGCGGTGTCGGAAAAACTGAATACGACCTTCGAAAAGACAACGGTCGCGATGATTTCGCAACAGGCAACAGGGAAGCAAATCGAGGAAGCGGCCCAAGAGGTTTTGGAGGGGTTCTACCTGGGGAAGCTTGGATACGTCCCCCAATATCCGGATGTCCTGCAGGCGCCCCTCATTGAAGTCAGCGTGCCGGATCAACAGGATTCGATCCCGGTCGCCGCTCCGCAAACCAGGGTCTTGGATCCCATGGAGCTGGAACCGCTGCTGCCGGACCAATCCACGGAATTCCTTTTCACGGGTCGTCTCGGCATCCAGATTGGCGAGACTCAAGCAGTGCTGCGGGAAAGCTCCGCCGGGCCGGCTATGCTGGCCGTGGATGAGCGGGGAAAATCCTGGCGGCTGCCCGAGGGCAGACGTCGTTCGCTGCATGGGATTATGGTGAGCTTCTCCAGTACGCCGGAAGGCCGCGTGATCCGACTCTATAACGGCGGCTCACAGAACGCCGAGCTGCACCCGTTGTTGCAGGCCCTGGATGCGCAGGCCGGGATGGAGGAGATCATGAGCCTTGCGGATGAGGCAACCACCCAGGCCTTGGGCTTCTTGAATCAACAGGAGATCAGCGGAATTCTCCCATGGCTGGGCGAGCCGGGCACCCTCCGCGATCTGAGGGAACCTTTCAGCGGGGCAGAGGAGATTCAGGCATTGGAAGGCATGGGAATGACGCCGTTATTGCTTTCGCCTGGAATGCCGCTGCCGACGGTTGGCCTGGAATCTTCCCTGCCGATCCTGGTTCAGCCGAAATACAGGGCCGGAATGGAAGAGAAGCTGCGCGAGCTGCCCGGGGTGGAGTTCGTGGACGATCCCCAAAAGGCCAGGTTTGTGATTGGAGACGAGGGTTTTGTGGAGCAGCTCCGTTTGAGGGCTTCCCAGGCCGTCTTCCTCCAAGTGAACGACAGCACGATTCTTATCCTGACGAAGGATTTCATGTTGTTGATTTCCAGCCAGTGGGACAAGCTTCGGCCCGGCGAGGTGTTGGTGGTCGGCATGCAGGTCAAAGGCGATCAAGCCGCCGTTCTCTTCAGGTACCTGTAACCTATC
>CAYFHV010000004.1:0-9654 GCA_964343105.1 uncultured Planctomycetia bacterium
GGAAAGGGGGATCCCAGGGCGTGCGGAGGAAACAATGCTTCCCCCCAAACCAGCGGAGCGCGTTTTCCCCCTGGAGGCGGGGAGGCGATCCGCTAGTCCGGCCACGGAAACTGGGCCATGAGGTACACCACCAGCGCCGGTCAGTGCTCGCATCGCCTCACCGCCTCGCCAGCGCCGGCCCCCACCGGCGGAACAGGAACTCGGCCGTCCGGTCGGTTGCCCCCTGATGCTGACCTACCACGGTCCGCGCACGCGCCCCCAACTCCGCAGCCGCCCGGGGATCCTGCAGGAGCCGCCGGATCGCCTCCTCCAGCTCCTTGGCGGTACGGGTAATCACCATGGCCTTGGCCTGCTCGAGCTCCTCGGCGATTGCGCTGAAGTTGTGCAGGTGTGGTCCGGTCAGGATTGGCCGGCCGGCCGCTGCCGGCTCCGCCAGATTGTGCCCGCCGTGCGGAATCAAGGATCCCCCGATGAAGACCAGATCGCTGGCCCGGTACAGATCGGCCAGCTCGCCCAGGGTATCCAGGACAATGACCGGATCCTCTCCCTGCCCCGCCCGCGAAGCCGCGTTCCCCTGTCCCGGCTGGCCCAGTGCCGACCGCCGGACGGACTTCAGGTTGGCCGCCGAGATCTGCTGCTCCACCTCCATCACCCGCTCCGGGTGCCGCGGCGCCACCAGCAGGCGCAGGTGCGGAAACTCCTCCCTGAGAAACGAATAGGCCTGCAGGATCGGCAGATCCTCGCCGGAGTGCGTCGATCCTGCGGTCCACAGGACCGAGCGGGAGGAGAGCCCCAGCCGCTGCCGCCACGCCGCCGGTGCACCGCCATCCGACGCCTGCGGAGCCGGCTGGTCCCACTTGACGTTGCCGGTCACGGCGATCCGGTCCTTGGCGGCGCCGATCGCCGCCAGCCGGCGCGCATCCTGCGGGCTCTGCGCGAGGAAAAGGGCCACGGGCTCCAAGGCCCTCTGCATCAAGGGCCGGATCCAGAGATACCGGCGGTACGCCCGCGGTGAGATCCGTCCGTTGACCACCGCGATCGGAACCTTCGCCCGATCCAGCTCCCGCAGGAGGACCGGCCACAGCTCGGTCTCCAGGCAGAGGAAGAGCGTGGGGCGAATCGCCCGGATCGCCCGGCGGACAACCGGCGCCAGATCCCACGGCAGGTAAAGGAGCTGGTCCTGGCCGGGCCGGATCGCCCGCTCAGCCACCTGGCGGCCGGTCGGGGTAACCGTCGTCATCACCCATCCCCTTCCCGGAATCTCCTGCCGGATCCGCTTGAGGAGCGGCCGGGCGGCCAGAACCTCGCCCACGCTGACCGCATGGATCCAGATCGGCCCATCCAGATTCGCCAGTGCCCGGCGGCGCTCCAGCGTGTACAGCCCCAGCCGTTCCCGCAGGCCCGGAAGCCGCCGGCCCCGCGCCAGGCGCGCGAGCAGATATCCCGCCCCAAAGAGAATCAATCCCGCCTGATAGATCCAGAGGAAGAGCGCCGTCATGCCAAGGTCCCTATGCCCTCGGGTGCGCCGAGTCGTACACGCGCTTGAGCCGTTCCGTGGTCACGTGCGTGTAAACCTGAGTGGTGGTGAGGGAGCTGTGCCCCAGAAGCTCCTGAACCGCCCGCAGGTCCGCTCCCCGGTCCAGGAGGTGCGTGGCAAAGGAATGCCGCAGCGCGTGCGGGGAAACCTTCAGCGCGGTTCCCGCCTGGGCGAGGTACCGGTTGAGGATCCGCCTCACCGACCGGTCCGTGAGCCCGCCGCGCCGGAAGTTCTGAAAGAGCGGCCGATCCGGCAGATCGTGGCGCGGTTCCAGGGTTTTCAGATACCGGCGGATCGCCTGCACGCTGTAGGAGCCCACCGGAACCAGGCGCTCCTTCCGGCCCTTGCCGATCACCCGCAAGCTCCCGCCGATCAGGTCCACATCGCGGATCTTCAGGCCCACCAGCTCGCTCACCCGCAGGCCGGCCGAGTAAAGAGTCTCCAGAATGGCCCGGTCCCGGCAGGCAGAGAAATCCTCCCCCTGGGGGGCCTCCACCAGCCGCGCGGCCTGCTCGACGCTGAGAAAGGCCGGAAGGTGCCGGTCCTGCTTGGGCCGGACCAGCCCCAGCGCCGGGTTGGATGCCAGATGCCCCTCTCGGTGAAGGAACCGGAAGAAGGAGCGGACGGCGGCAATCCGCCTGGCCACCGTCGCCTTGGAGAGCCCGCGGCTGCGCTCCTCCGCGGCGAACTGGCGCAGCGCCAGGAGGTCCACCTCCTCCCAGGGCCGCTCCCCCAGCGCCCGCCTGAGGAGGGAAAGGTCCTTGGCGTAGTTGCGCAGGGTATGAGCGGAGGCGTTCCGCTCAATCTTGAGAAAATCCAGGAATTTCCCGATCCCGCGATCCACGGCGAACCCTCCGAGCCGGCTCCTAAGAGGCCGCCCTGGGCAACTCCCTTTCGATGTGGCGGCAGGCGGGGAACCGGGAGCAGCCGTAGAAGAGGCCGCGGCGGGAGCGCCGCTGCACCAGTTCCCCGTCGCAGTTCGGTTCAGGGCACTTCACCCCGGTCGTGATCGGCTTGGCGAACTTGCACTCGGGGAAGCCGGAGCAGCTCAGGAACTTCCCGCGCCGGCCCCACTTGATGACGATCACCCGGCCGCATTGCGGGCATTTCTCGTCGGTGGGCACCGGCTCCTGCTTGACCGATTTCATCTGCTCCGTCGCCGTCTCCAGCGCCTGGGCGAACGGCTCGTAGAATTCCCGCACGCACTCCACCCACGGCTGCTGCCCATCCTCGATCTCGTCCAGCTCCTTCTCCATGTGGGCGGTGAACCGGACATCCAGCACCTTGGGAAAATGCTGGGACAAGAGGTCCGTCACCGTCTCCCCCAGCTCCGTCGGAACCAGCGCCCTGCCCTCGCGATGGACGTATCCGCGCGTGGAGATCGTCAGCACCGTCGGCGCGTAGGTGGAAGGCCGGCCGATGCCGAGCTCCTCCATCGTCTTCACCAGCGAGGCCTCGGTGTAGCGGGCCGGCGGCTTGGTGAAGTGCTGGCTGGGCTCGATCTTCAGGGCCTTCAGCCGCTCCCCCTTGGTCAGGGGCGGGAGGATCTGGCCTTGGCCCTCCTCCTCATCCTGGCGGAAGAGCTGGAGGAAACCCTGGAAGAGGATGCGGCTGCCCGTGGCCCGGAAGCCGCATCGGCCGGCGGTGATCTCGACGCTGGTCACCTCCACGCGGGCCGATGCCATCTGGCTTGCCACGAACCGGTTCCAGATCAGGGTGTAGAGCTTGAGCTGATCCGGCGTCAGATGCCCCTTCACCGACTCCGGCATCCGGAAGGCCGAGGTGGAACGGATCGCCTCGTGCGCCTCCTGCGCGCCGCGCCGCGAGCGGTACCGGCGGACCGACTCCGGAAGGAACGGCTTGCCGTACTGCTCCTGGATGAACCGGCGCGCCTCCGCCTGGGCCTCCTGCGCCACCTGAACCGAGTCGGTCCGCATGTAGGTGATGAGGCCGACGGGGCCCTCCGGCCCCAGCTCGATTCCCTCGTAGAGCTGCTGCGCCACGCGCATCGTGCGGGCCGTGCTGAAGCCCAGCTTGTTGAAGGCCGCTTGCTGAAGCGTGCTGGTGGTGAAGGGCGGCGCCGGGTGCCTCTGGATCTCCTTCTGGGAAACCGAGGCCACCGTGAACGGCTGACCCTC
The DNA here is from genome assembly GCA_964343105.1 of uncultured Planctomycetia bacterium. Taxonomy (GTDB): domain Bacteria; phylum Omnitrophota; class Gorgyraeia; order 1-14-0-20-64-10; family 1-14-0-20-64-10; genus CAYFHV01. The sequence goes on from CAYFHV010000004.1 coordinate 3,676, forward strand.
CAGCTCCTGGACCAGCGTCTGCGCCTGCTCGCCTGTCCGAAGCTCCGCCTTCTTTCCGTCAACGGTCTCGAGGGTTGCCGTGAAGGTGGCCGGCAGCTTGCCCGCTTCCTTCGCCGCCTGCTTCAGCTTCTCGAGCGTGGCCGTGATCTCCCAGTACTCCTGCGGGATGAAGGCGCGGATCTCCCTCTCCCGATCCACGATGAGCTTCAGCACCACCGACTGGACCCGGCCGGCGCTCAAGCCCCGCCCCACCTTCTTCCACAAGAGCGGGGAGAGGGTGTAGCCGAGGATCCGGTCCAGGATCCGGCGCGCCTGCTGGGCCTGAACCTTGTTCTCGTCGATCTTGCGCGGATGCTCGAAGGCGGCGCGAACCGCGGCCGGCGTGATCTCATGGAAGACGGCCCGGTGGACCTTCTTGCCGGTGCCGAGCAGGATCGCCAGATGAGCGGAGATCGCCTCCCCCTCCCGGTCCGGATCGGTGGCCAGGTAAAGCTCCCGGTAATCGGCCGCCGTCCCCTTCAGCTCCTTGACGATCTTCCGCTTCTTGAAGATCACGATGTACTTGGGCGTGAAATCGTTCTTCAGATCCACGCCGAACTGGCTGGAGGGAAGATCCATCACGTGCCCCAGGGACGCGATGACCTTGTAGCCGCTGCCCAGGAAGCGGTCCAGCGTTTTCGCCTTGGTGGGCGACTCGACGATGACCAGCGCCGCCTTCTTCATTAACGGAGGACCCAGGGACGACGTTTCACGCCGAGGGGCCTTGACCCCAGACCCATTGCCATCCTCTGCATGGAAACGAGGATGCGGATCTTTCTTTCGATGGGGAGTCCGCCCAGCTCGCGCCGCCTGAGTCGTTTGGCCAGGAAGAGAGCCTGGATCTTTGGTGGTGCTCGACGTCTACTCTCCATAGAACCGCCTCTTGAATCCGCTCCACTTGCGCCGAAGCCCGTGTCGCTTCAGGACTCCGGCCAAACGACTCTTGCCCACGGTCGCCTCCTCCAGAAGCTGCACCATTCGAGCTCTGTCTTTGGGCCGATCCGTCTGGAGCATGATCGCCAGAAGATGTTCCACGCGAAGGACCCGTGTTTCCGTCTTCCGATACAGCCGTTGCACCGACTCTCTTACCGCTTCCTCCACCAGATCGTTGTAGGCGGGGATGAACTGGACCGGCACCCCTTCGATCATGACGTGCTCCCGATGGGCCGGATACCCTTTCCTTCGCAGGGATTCGTAGAGGGAAGACAGGTCGATCAGCTTTCCTGCCGACTTTGGGAGAAAAACGAAGACGTCCAGATCGTAAGTCAGAAGGGGCTCCATGTAAAAAAGGCCCGCGATGCCGCCCCCGATGGCGTACCGGGCGATCACCCCCTCTCTCTCCAATTCATTCAGCACCCTGAGCGCCTTTTCCATCTTTACGATCCGCCGCCGACGAAATGGACGATCTCCACCTGATCTCCCTCCCGCAGGATCGCTTGGGGAAGCTCCTCCCGCTTCAGGATGTTGAGGTTCAGCTCCACCACCACAAGCTCCGGCCGGAGCCTGAGCTGCCCGAGCAGCGCGGTGAGCGCCGTCCCCTCCGGCAGATTCATCGGATCCCCATTCACGGTCAGCTTCATTTCAATCCCTGCGTCCCCCTCATCGCGCCCGGCTGAATCCGCGGCCGGCCACCTGCCGGATCGCCCCCTTGAGCTCCAGACCGGTCAGCACCGCCAGGAGCTGGGTCGGCGGCAGGGTAGTCGTTCGGGCGATCTCCTCCAGGTTCGCGGCGGACCCCACCGGCACCGCCTCGAACACCCGCCTCTCCTCTTCGGTACCAGGCACCAACCTGTCGGACCCGGTACGACGTACCGGAAGGCCCTTCGGTACGTCGTACCGATTGAGGTGGTGCCTGAGTTGGGGAGCGAGCTCTTCCAGCACGTCCTCACTGCTCTCCACAAGGCGGGCCCCGTCTCTGATCAGGGCGTGCGTGCCCCTGCTCCTTTCCGAGGAGACCGGGCCAGGCACCGCGAACACCTCGCGGCCCTGCTCCAGGGCATGGCGGGCCGTGATCAGCGCCCCGCTCTTCAAGGGGGCCTCCACCACGATGACGCCGAGGCTCACGCCGGCGATCACCCGGTTGCGCTGGGGGAAATGCCAGGCCTTTGGCTCTGCCTCCATGGGAAATTCGGAGAGGAGACATCCGCTCTCCGCGATCCGCTGCGCGAGCTTCCGGTGCTGGGGCGGGTAAAGATGGGCGAGCCCATGACCGACCACCGCAATGGTCCGGCCCCCGGCCTCCAGCGCCCCCTCGTGGCCGGCTGCGTCAATCCCCTCCGCCAGCCCCGACACCACCGTGATCCCGCACCGGGCCAGATCCATCGCCAGCCGCCGGGCGGTCTCCAGGCCGTACGGGCTGGCCGAGCGGGTTCCCACAATGGCCACGGCGGCCGCATCCTCCGGAAGCAGCGTCCCCTTGACGTACAGAATCGCTGGGGGATCATGGATCTTCCGCAGCAGATCCGGGTAATCCGGATCCTTCAGGGTCAGCTCCCTCACCTCGGCAGAGAAGGCCTTCGGCCTATCCATTTCCGGTCCTTTCCATGATCTCCTGCACAATCTCCTCCACGCTCCGATCGGTCGTGTCCACGGTGAAGTCGGCCTTCGCGTAGAAAGGGGCCCGAAGCTGAAGCAGCTCCTCGATCCGCTGGCGGGGGTCTCCGCCGGCCAGCATCGGCCGCGATGCGGCGGTCGGCGCGGTCCGCTTGAGGATCACATCGGGGCTGGCCGTCAGGCAAACCACCGCCCCCGCGGATTTAAGCGCACGGACATTCTCTTCGTCCGTCATGATCCCGCCTCCCGTGGCGATGACGTGCTGCCGCAGCGCGGCGATCTTCCGGACCGCCTCGGCCTCCATTCGGCGGAAGGCCGCTTCCCCATCCTCCGCAAAGATCCGCGGGATCGGCTTGCCGCACTCCTTCTCGATCTGGCGGTCCAGATCGAGAAACGGCCGCTTCAGGCGCTGCGCCAGGAGCCGGCCCACCACCGACTTCCCTGTGCCCATGAAACCGACGAGGACGATGCTGCTCAAAACCTCGCGACCTGCCTTCTATAGCCCTCGAGATTTCGCCGGATCTCCGCGAGGCTGTCGCCGCCGAACTTCTCGAGGAACGCCCTGGCCAGCTCAAAGGCCACTACGGCTTCTCCCACCACGCCGGCCGCCGGCACGGCGCTCACATCCGAACGCTCCACCGTGGCGGCGAACGGCTTCTTCGTCCGGAGGTCCACGCTCATCATGGGCTTGCGCAGGGTGGAGAGCGGCTTCATGTGGATCCGAACGAGGATCGGACCCCCCACCGACATCCCCCCCTCGAGCCCCCCTGCCCGCACGGTCTTCCGGTAGAAGCCGCGGGCGCGGGAGTAATAGATCTGGTCGTGCAGCTGCGAGCCGAACACGCGGGACACCTCCGTCCCGGCGCCGATCTCCACCGCCTTGATCGCCTGGATGGACATGAGGGCCCCGGCCAGGCGGCCGTCGAGCTTCCGGTCGTAATGCACGTGCGACCCGAGCCCCACGGGGACGTCCAGCGCGACGATCTCCACCGCGCCGCCCACCGTATCGCCGTTCTTCTTGGCCAGATCGATCCGGCGGATCATCTTCGCCTCCGCCCTCGGATCCGCGCAGCGCAGAGGCGAACCTTCCGCCCGCTTCCGGATCTGCGCGTGGCTGAGCCTCCCCACGTCCGCCTGCACCCCGCCCAGCCGGACGACATGACTGAAGACGGCGATGTCGAACTCCCGCAGGAGCCGCTTCGCCACGGCCCCCACGGCCACCCGCGCGACCGTCTCCCGGGCCGAGGCGCGCTCCAGGACGTTGCGCACATCCTCATGGCCGTACTTGAGCGCGCCGGCGAGGTCCGCATGCCCCGGGCGGGGCCTTGTCACCTTCGGCAGCTTCTCAATCGAGAAGTCTTTGTTAAACACCTGCAGGGCGATCGGGGATCCCAGCGTCCTTCCGAAGCGAAGGCCGGAGAGGATCTGCACCTTATCCACCTCGATCGAGGTCATCCGCGCCCCCCGGCCGTAGCCGAGCTGGCGCCGCCTCAGCTCTTCGTCGATGAACCGGGCGGACAGCTCCAGCCCTGCCGGCATCCCCTCCAGGATCGCCACCAGGCAGATCCCGTGCGATTCACCGGCCGTCAGATAACGAAGCATCAAACCTCCCTCAGCGCGCTCCCAAGCCCAACAGCCCCAGGTACCACCCGATCATCTCGTTCCCCCAGAAGACCGCCGCCAGGGTCCCCAGCGCCAGGAACGGGCCGTAGGGAATGAGATCCTTCCGGTACCGCAGCTTGAGGATCACCCCCACCACCGCGCCGACGACCGGCGCCAGGATGAAGTTCACGAGGAGCACCTTCCCGGTTCCGATCAGGGACCCCACCATCGCCATGAGCTTCACGTCCCCAAAGCCCATCGCATCCTTCCGGAAGATCCATTTTCCGACGACACCGATCCCCCACAGCGTCCCTGCCCCCACCAGGGCCCCCAGCACCGAAGCGATCAGCCCCTCCCATCGGCCGACGGCGCCGTGCAGCTCCGGCACGTAGAAACTCAGGATCACGCCGATCGAGATCCCCGGCAGCGTGATCTCATCCGGCAGGATCATCTCCCTCAGGTCCACCATCGCCAGCACGATGAGCGCCGCCCCGAAGAGGGCATAGACCAGCGCCAGCGCCGTGAGCTGAAACCGCCAGACCACCCCCGCCAGCAGGATCCCCGTGGCCAGCTCAACAAACGGATAGCTCCAGGAGATCCCGGCCCCGCAGTGCCGGCAGCGCCCCTTGAGCAGCGCAAAGCTCACCAGCGGGATGTTGTCGTACCAGCGAATCGTCTCGCCGCAGCTTCGGCAATGGGAGCGGCCCTTGACGATCTGCTCCTGCGCCGGCAGGCGCCAGATGCAGACGTTCAGGAACGACCCGACCGCCAGCCCGAACAGAAAAACTGCGCTAATCGCGAGCGGCGAAATCTCCATCTAACCCCTCCCGGTACGACGTACCGAAGGGCCTCTAGGTACGTCGTACCGATTAAGGTTTGCTTCCAGCGCTTGTTTCATGACCGGAAGCACCTTCGCCGCCGGCACGCCGGCCCAGATCTCAAACGCCGCCGCCCCCTGGCCTGCCAGCATCTCCTCGCCGGTCACCACCGCACAGCCGGCCGCCCGGGCTGCCCGGATGAGCTGCGTCTCGCGCGGATCGTAGACGATGTCGTACACGAGCATGCCGTGGTGAAGGCGCCGGAGGATCCCCTCAGGCACCCCCCCCTCTTCCTTCATTCCCATCGGAGTGGCATTCACGAGCAGGTGGCTCTCCTCCATGGGGAGCCGGTCGCTGTCGGAACTGGCTGACGCAAAGGTCTCCGATCCACGAAGCCGGTTGAGCCGCCGGGCCAGCTCCTCTGCCCGGCCGGCACCCGCCGGACGATTCCAGACGGTGAGCGCATGCACCTTGCTCTTCAGCGCCAGCGCCGTCGCAATCGCCTTGGCGGACCCGCCCGACCCCAGGAGGATCGCCCTCCAGCCGGACAGGGTGAGCTGCCGGGGCGGCTCCGTGAGGGGCCTCAAGAAACCTTCCCCGTCGGTGCTGGTGCCGACCGGCACACCCTCCTGCATCGCCACCGTGTTGACCGCATCCAGCCCTGTCTCGAGAAGGAACGGATCCAGCCGCGCCGCCTCGCCGCGCGACTTCAACCAGCTCCAGACCGCGCTCTTGTGCGGCATGGTCACATTGAATCCATCGAGCCGGGCCCCGTCGGACCTCAACCAGCTCTCCAGCTTGTCCGGCGGAACCGGATACTCCCGGTACTCCCCCTTCAGTCCGGCGGCCTCCAACGCCGCCCGGTGCATCCCCGGGGAAAGGGAGTAACCCAGCGGCCATCCGATGATCCCCAGCTTGTAGAATCGCTGCGCCCCTGCCGTCATCGCTCCGGCTGACGCCTCCGCTC
>CAYFHV010000004.1:9664-12879 GCA_964343105.1 uncultured Planctomycetia bacterium
GGGCGGGCCCCCTCGCGCACCCCTGAAGGCTGGGAATCTGTACACTCGCTGCAGCCGGTTCGCCTTCAGGGGTTCGGGTGCGCCCGCCGCCTTTCCTTCCGGGCGTGCAGGTGCCGGTTGATCGCCGCCAGGTACGCCCTGGCCGAGGCCTCCAGGATGTCGGTGGCCGCCGACCGGCCGTGCTCGACCCTCCCGTTGGCGGACAGCTTCACCGCCACCTCCCCCAGCGCATCCTTCCCGGAGGTGACCGACTGGATCCCGTAATCCTCCAGCCGCCCCCGGAAATGGGTCAGGCGGTCGATCGCATTGTAGATCGAGTCCACGGGGCCGTCCCCGCTGGCCGCCCCCTCGAGCCGCTTCCCATCGGAGCTCTTCAGCCGGACCGTGGCCGTGGGGATGAGGCCGGTTCCGCTGGAGACGTGGAGGTACTCGAGGGCATACCGCTGCGGCACCTCGGAGATCTCATCCTCCACCAGCGCCGAGAGATCGTCATCGAAGACCTCCTTCTTCTTGTCGGCCAGCGCCTTGAACCGCGCGAACGACTGCTCCAGCTGGCGCGGGTTCAGCGAGAAGCCGAGCTGCCTGAGCCGCTCGACAAAGGCATGCCGGCCCGAGTGTTTGCCCAGCACCAGCCTCGACTCGCCGTAGCCGACCTCCTCCGGCCGCATGATCTCGTACGTCTTGCGGTGCGCCAGAACCCCGTGCTGGTGGATCCCCGATTCGTGGGCGAAGGCGTTGCCGCCCACAATCGCCTTGTTCGGCTGGACCAGGAACCCGGTCAGCTTCGAGACCAGGCGGCTCGCCCGGTAGATCTCCGGGGTGTTGATGCGGGTCTCCACCCTGAAGAGATCCTTCCGGACCTTGAGCGCCATCACCACCTCTTCGAGACTGGCGTTCCCTGCCCGCTCTCCGATGCCGTTCACCGTGCACTCCACCTGCCGGGCTCCGTTCTTCACCGCCGCCAGGGAGTTGGCCGTGGAGAGCCCCAGGTCGTTGTGGCAGTGGACGGAGATCACCGCTTTGGCCACGTTCGGGACCTTCTCGCGGATCGAACGGATGAGCTCCCCGAAATGGCTGGGGATCGCCCACCCCACCGTGTCGGGGATGTTGACCGTGGTAGCACCCACCTCGATCACCGCCTCCAGCACCCGGTACAGGAAGTCCGGCCGGGTCCGGGCCGCGTCCTCCGGCGAGAACTCCACATCGTCGGTGTACCGGCGCGCCAGCTTCACCCCCGCCACCGCCAGCCGGAGGATCTCATCCTCCGCCTTCCTCAGCTTGTACTTCATGTGGATCTCGGAGGTGGCCACGAAGGTGTGGATCCGCTTCCTTCGCGCGGATTTGAGCGCCCTCCCCGCCGTCTCGATGTCCTTCGGGACCGCGCGGGCGAGACTGGCAATGACCGGCCGCCGGACCTCGCGCGCGATGAGACCTACCGCCTGGAAATCACCGGGAGAGGAAACGGCGAATCCGGCCTCGATCACGTCCACCCCCAGCCGGTCCAGCTGCCGGGCGATCTCCAGCTTCTGCTGCGGGTTGAGCGAGGCACCCGGGCACTGCTCCCCGTCCCTCAACGTCGTATCGAAGATGATCACGCGCTCCATCGTCAGCTCCGACTCAGCGTCTGGCCGTCACGCGCCGACCCGCCCTTGCTCGTCCGGCCCGAGCGGCCTTCCGGACCGTGGGCCGGGCGCCCCTCCGGCCGACCTCCGTGGGGCTCTTCCGTCCAACCGCCGCGGGGGCCGTTCCCTTCTGCGCCGGGTTGATCCACGGCATCATGGAACGCAGGCGTGCCCCGACCAGCTCGATGAGGTGCCGGTCCCCGGCCTGCATGAGCGCCTTGAAGACCGGCCGTCCCGCCTGGCACTCGTTGATCCACTCCCTCGCGAACCGGCCGGAGCGCACCTCCTCCAGGATCCGCTGCATCTCAGCGCGGGTCTCCTCCGTGATGACGCGCGACCCGCGCGTGAGCCCCCCGTAGCGGGCCGTCTCCGACACGCGGGCCCACATCCCCTGGATCCCCTGCGCGTAGATCATGTCCACGATGAGCTTGAGCTCATGCAGACACTCAAAGTAGGCCAATTCCGGCTGATAGCCGTTCTTCACCAGCGTGTCGAACCCGGCCTTGATGAGCTCGGTCACCCCGCCGCAGAGGACCGTCTGCTCGCCGAAAAGATCGGTCTCGGTCTCCTCGGCGAAGGTGGTCTCCAGCACCCCGGCTCGGGTCGAGCCCAAGCCCTTGGCATACGCCAGGGCGATCGCCTTCGCCTTGCCGGACGGATCCTGCTGCACCGCCAGAAGAGACGGCACACCGCCGCCCTGTGTGAAGAGCTGGCGAACCAGCGATCCCGGCCCCTTCGGGGCGACGAGGAAGACGTCCACCTCCTTGGGCGGTTCGATCTGGTGGAAGTGGATGTTGAAGCCGTGCGCAAAGCCGAGCGCCTTTCCGGATTTCAGATGCTGAACGACGGAGGTGCGGTACACCTCCGGCTGCAGGGTGTCCTGCAGGAGCACCATGATCACCTGCGCCTGCGCGCAGGCCTCGGCCACCGAGGTGGGGGCGAAGCCATCCTCCACCGCCTGCGCATGGTGCGGCCCGCCGGGGCGCTGGGCGACGACGACGTCCAGCCCGGAGTCGCGCAGGTTCAGCGCATGCCCCCGCCCCTGGATGCCGTAACCCAGGATGGCGATCCTCCTGCCCTTCAAGACACTCAAATCCGCGTCCTTGTCGTAATAGATCTTGGCCACTTCGCCTCCTCCTATGAGTCCCGGCCCAGGGCGACCCGCCCTGTCCGCACGATCTCCTTGATCCCGTAGGGCTTGACCAGCTCCAGCAGCGTCTTCACCTTCGTCGGATCCCCCACCAACAGCAGGGTCAGCGACTTCACCCCCACATCGGCGACCTCCGCCTTCAGGGTCTCCGCGATCTCCACCACCTCCGGCCGGGTCTGGGGAGTCACCGAGACCTTCACCAGGATGAGCTCCCGGTCCAGATGCTCCTCCTTCGTGAGATCCTGGATGGAGATCACGTCCACCAGGCGGTTGAGCTGCTTCTTCACCTGCTCGATCGTCTTCTCGTCCCCGTCAAAGACGATCGTCATCCGCGAGGCCGTCGGATCCTCCGTCTCCCCCACCGCCAGGGAATCGATGTTGAATCCCCGGCCGGCGATGAGGGTGGAGATCCTCGCCAAGACGCCGAACTTGTTCTCCACCAA
>CAYFHV010000004.1:12979-38351 GCA_964343105.1 uncultured Planctomycetia bacterium
GGCCGGCGATGAGGGTGGAGATCCTCGCCAAGACGCCGAACTTGTTCTCCACCAAGACCGAAAGGAGATGTTTGGCCATTTCCGTCGCCTCCTACCCCTTTCCTCTGGAAAAGGGGGCACGTTGGGCGTGCTGCCGAAACGAGACTCCCCCCCAATGGGAAATTGGGGGGAACAGGTGCCCTGACTGGCGCACGCCCAACGAGACCTTCGCGCCGCCGCAGGCGGAGCGCCCGGGAAAGGGGAACCCTAGGGCGTGCGGAGGAAACAATGCTTCCCCCCAAACAGCGGAGCGCGTTTTCCCCCTAGACATCGGCTGGATAACCAGCCTGTTGGATACGCCAGCTAAGCCGTGAGGCACGAGATAACGCATGGACTCACCCCCGTTGTCCAGCCGATGTTACGCCATGTCCAGGATCATCTCGTCGATCGCCTTGCCCGGCGGGATGATCGGGAAGACCTTCTCCTCCTCGTCACAGAGGCAGTCCACCACCCAGCACTCCTTGTCGCTCAGCACCTTCTCCAGCGTGGGCCTGACCTCCTCCGGCTTGGAGATCGTCACCCCCCGGGCGCCGAACCCCTCGGCCACCTTGGCGAAGTCCGGCGGGCGGATGGCGCTGTGGGAGAAGCGCTTCTTGTAGAACATCTCCTGCCACTGCCGCACCATCCCCAGGTAGAAGTTGTTGATCACGATCGACTTGATCGGGAGCTTGTGGTCCACCGCCGTCGCCAGCTCCTGGATGTTCATCACGAAGGAGCCGTCGCCGGTGAGGCAGATGACCCGCTCGTTCGGTCGGCCGAACTGCGCGCCGATTGCCGCCGGCAGGCCGTAGCCCATGGTGCCCAGTCCTCCGGAGGTGATGTACGTGCGCGGGCGCGTCCACCGGTAAAACTGGCAGGCCCACATCTGATGCTGACCCACGTCGGTGGTCATGAGGCAGTCTCCCTTCGTCAGGTCCGAGAGCGTCTCCAGCACGTACTGGGGCTTGAGCTTCCCGTTCTTCTCCTGCGTGTAGGTGAGCGGATGCTTCCTCTGCCACTCGTGGATCTGGTCCCACCAGGCGCTGTAATCCGGCTTCTTCTTGAGCGCCCGGATCTGGCGGATGAGCTCCTTCAAGACGCGCTTCACATCCCCCACGATCGGAACGTCCACCCGGACGTTCTTCCCGATGCAGGCCGGATCGATGTCGATGTGGATCTTCTTCGACTTGGGGCTGAAGGTGTCCACCTTGCCGGTCACCCGGTCGTCGAAGCGGGCGCCGATGTTCACCAGGAGATCGCAGTACTGCACTGCGTAGTTCGTGGAGGCCGCCCCGTGCATCCCCAGCATCCGAAGCGACAGCGGCTTGTCCTCGGGATAGATCCCCAGCGCCATGCAGGTCGTGGTGACCGGGGCGCCGACCAGGTCCACCAGCTCCCGCACCTCCTCGGCCGCTTTGGACATGACCGCCCCGCCGCCCACGTAGATGACCGGCTTCTGCGCCTCGAGGATGAGCTTGGCCGCCTTGTCGATCTGCCCGCGGTGCCCCTCCATGAAGCGCTCCGGCTTGTAGCCGCGGATCTCGATCTTCTCCGGCCAAACGAACTCGATCTCGGCCTGCGAGACATCCACCGGGACGTCCACCAGCACCGGGCCCGGTTTACCGGTCCCGGCGATGAAGAACGCCTCCCGGATCGTCCGGGCGAGATCCTTCACGTCCTTGACCAGATAGTTGTGCTTCGTGATCGGCCGGGTGATCCCGCAGACGTCCGCCTCCTGGAAGGCGTCGTTTCCGATGAGGTAGGTGCGGACCTGGCCGGTAATCGCCACCACGGGGACCGAGTCCATGAAGGCGGTGGCCAGACCGGTCACCAGGTTCGTCGCCCCCGGTCCGGAGGTCGCCATGCAGACCCCCACGCGGCCCGTGGCCCGGGCGAACCCGTCAGCCATGTGGGCCGCCCCCTGTTCGTGCCGAACCAGAACATGCTTCAGGGGGGCATCGTACAGCGCATCATAGATCGGCAGGTTCGCCCCGCCGGGGTAGCCGAAGAGAACCTCCACCCCCTCGCGCTTGAGGCATTCCACCAGGATCTGTGCACCCTTCATCTTCGCCATCGAAACCTCCATCTTTTTTGGGGACAGTCCCCAAGGGGACAGTCCCCATCCCGTCAGCCGTCCGCGGTCCAACCGTAGGCCGTGTGGCTCGACGGTTTTTTCAAACCAGCACCGCTCCCTCGCTGGCCGAGCCAACGAGTCTCGCGTAGCGCGCCATGACGCCGGTCTTGTATTTCGGCGCGGGCGCTTTCCATCTCTTCAGGCGGATCTTGAGCTCCGCCGCAGTCAAATCCACGTTCAACTGGCGCTTCTTCACGTCGAAGGTGATGAGGTCCCCGTTCTTCACCGCGGCGATCGGGCCGCCCACCGCGGCCTCCGGCGCCACATGCCCCGCCATGAGCCCGTGCGTCGCCCCCGAGAACCGCCCGTCGGTCAGCAGGGCCACGGAGCTGCCCAGGCCCTCCCCCACAATCGCCCCGGTGACCGCGAGCATCTCCCGCATGCCGGGCCCTCCCTTCGGCCCCTCGTAGCGGATCACCACCACGTCCCCCTTCTTGATCCTGCGGGCTTTGACCGCGGCGAAGGCATCCTCCTCACAGTCGAACACCCTGGCCGGACCCCGGAAGAGCAGCTTCTGTTCTCCCGCCACCTTCAGCACGCATCCTTCCGGAGCCAGGTTCCCCCGCAGGATCGCCAGCCCCCCGCTCGGCTTGATCGGGGATTTCAGCGGCCGGACTACTTTCTGCCCTGGTGCCTCCTCAGCGGCCGCCGCCTCCTCGCCGATCGTGCGGCCGGTGACGGTCAGGGCCTTCTTCCTCAAGAGCCCCGCGTCCAGCAGCCGCTTTGCCAACAGGCGGATTCCGCCCGCCCGGTGCATGTCCGGCGCGGTGAAATGTCCCCACGGCTTCATGTCCGCCCAGATCGGGGTGCGACGACTCACCCGCTCGAAATCATCCATCGAAAGCGCCACCCCTGCCTCGCGCGCCAGCGCCAACAGATGCAGCACCCCGTTCGTCGATCCACCTGTGGCGACGATGCCAGCGATCGCATTCTCAAAGGCCTCCCGGGTGAGTATCCGGCGCGGGGTCGGCCCCTTCCGGACCAGCACCATCACCAGCCGGCCCGCCTCGTACGCGGCCCGGTCCTTTTCCGGGTCCATCGCGGGGATCGAGTTTGTCCCCATCGGAGAAATCCCCAAAAGCTCCGTCGCCGTCGCCATCGTGTTGGCGGTGAACTGCCCGCCGCATGCCCCCGGCCCCGGGCAGGCGCTCCTCTCCAGCTCGAGGAGCTCCCCCTCGCTCATCCGTCCCGCCGCGCAGGCCCCGACGCCCTCGAAGACGTCCTGGATCGTCACATCCCGCCCCTCAAACCGACCCGGAGCGATCGACCCGCCGTAGATCATGAGGCCCGGCAGATTCACCCGGGTCAGCGCCATCACCGTCCCCGGAATCGTCTTGTCGCAGCCGGAGATCGCCACCAGCCCGTCGAACAGGTGCCCCCGCGCGACCAGCTCGATGGAGTCGGCCACCACCTCGCGACTCACCAGCGAGCACTTCATCCCCTCCGTGCCCATCGAGATCCCGTCCGAGACCGAAATGGTGTTGAACTCGATCGGCACCCCGCCCGCGTCGCGGACCCCCCGCTTCACCTGCTCCGAGAGCCGCCGCAGATGGATATTGCACGGCATCACCTCGATCCAGGTGTTGGCCACCCCGATCAAAGGCTTCTCGAAATCCTCGTCAGAGAGCCCAACCGCGCGGAGCATCGCTCGCGCGGGGGCGCGGCTGAGCCCCTTCTTCAGCGCGTCGCTGCGCATCGTCTTATGTCGAAACGGTCTGGTTGAGGTTCCTGTCCCGCAGCGAGGAGCGGAGCCACTCTTCCAGCTCCGACCGCCTGAACCGGATCGCCCGCCCGATCCGCACCGCGGGCAGCGCTCCGGCCTTGGCCTTCCGGTAAACCGTTTGTGGGTTTACCCTTAGATACTCCGCCACCTCGGAAACAGTCATCACGTCGTTTGGCATCGGCTTTTCACTCCAGATCTCCAGGAACCGCTACAAAACAAGAAGCCAGGCACCTTCCTCTATATAGGCGCCTGGCACCCTGGAAGGAAACACTATGGTACAGCCGGTCCCACCGGCTGTCAACCGCTTTTATACTGGTTTATACTGGCGTTGCTACCCTGGAAGAGGGGAGGGCAAGCTAAAGGACGAAGGTTACTGGGCCGTCGTTGATGAGGCCCACCTGCATGCGGGCGGCAAACTGGCCCTCCCGGACCGGAAGGCCCGCCGCCTGAAGCCGCCGGACGAAAAGCTCGAGGAGCCGGCGGGCCTTCCCCGGTTCCTCCGCGGGATCGAAGCTAGGCCTTGTCCCCTTCGCAAGATCGGCAGCCAGCGTGAATTGGGAAACCACGAGGAGCTCTCCTCCCACGGCCTGCACGGAGAGGTTCATCTTGCCCTGATCGTCCTCAAAGACCCGAAGCTGTGCCACCTTCCTGGCGAGATCCGTGGCCGCGGCCTCGGTATCTCCCTTCTCCACCCCGACGAGCACGAGGAGCCCCTTGCCGATCCGGGAGATCTCCCGGCCTTCCACGGAGACCCAGGCTTCCCGGACCCGTTGCACAACGACCTTCAAGAATCGGCCTTTCCCGCCTTCGCCGGCGGCGCTGAGTGCATCAGCGCTTGATCACCCCGCAGGCGATCCGGGCGCCCGCGTTTCCGGCCGGATCGGTCACGTCGTCATCGGCGCTGGCGTGGATCACCAGGCTCGTTCCGCCCGGCTTGAAGAGCGAGAAATCGCCCGGACCCAGGGTGACTCCCTCGGCCAGCACGTCGAGTGAGGCGGTCCCGTCCGGATCCACGAGGATATTCGGAAGATCTCCGGCGTGGGACCCCAGCGGATTCTTCCTTCCGTGCTGGCGGCCCTCCGGGTTGAAATGGCCGCCGGCCGACTTGAAGTCGGGCGGGTCGCATCGGCCGGCTTCGTGGATGTGAAAGGCATGGACACCTGGCGGAAGACCGCGCAGATCCATCTGAATTCGGATCCCACCCGGCCTCTCGGTGAGCGTTGTCTGGCCGACCTCTCGGCCGTTTGCGTCCCTCAGGATTGCCTTCGCTTCCTCCCCCTGCCCCATGCAGGCGGCCGAGGCCCAGAACGTTACGAGGATCGCCGCCGCGATCGCTTGCATTCTCTTCATGTTAAATCCTCCCTTGAATAAATGCGGCAGCCGCGAATAAATCCGGCCACCGCCTGCTGAAACGGATCCGGTTGCTCCAGATTGACCAGGTGGCCAGCCCTTGGGATCACCTCCAGTTTCGCTCCGGGGATGGCCTGAGCCAGTGCCCCTGCTTCGGAGACCGGGATGAAAGAATCCTCGTCTCCGGTGATGACGAAAACCGGGCAGGAGAGGCCGGCCAGCAGATCGCTGGAGTCACGCCGGTCGGCCATCGCCACCAGCGCATCGGCCACTCCTTCCGGCTCATTGGCCAGGATAAGCTGGGTCACTTGCTCCACAACCGCCGCGCGGCTCTGCAAGGTAGTTTTGCCGACAAGCCGCGGCATCACAGTCTGAGGGAAAGAGCCCAGCCCCTCGGTGCGGATCTTCTGCGCGGTCTTGAGACGATTCTCCCGTCCCTCCGGCGTGTCCGGCGCAGCCCTCGTTGAGAAAAGCCCGAGGGCCTTCACGCGGGCGGGGAAGTTCCGCACGAACTCGAACGCGACGTAGCCGCCCATGGAAAGCCCCGCGACGAACGCCGGCTCCCTTACATTGAGATGATCCAGGAGCTCGCCGACCGCGCGCGCCATCTCCGGGATGGCTGGGGCCGCCTGCCGGGGCGATTTCCCGAACCCGGGCAGGTCCGGGGCGATTACTCGCGCGGTACGGGAGAACACCGGGATCTCGGCCTCCCACATTGAGGAAGAGAGAGGGAACGCGTGAAGGAGAACGATCGGAGGCCCAGAGCCGGCAGTTCGGGCAAAGAGCATGGCAAGCGAGGGGAGGCCTACGCCATCCCGACGAGCGGCTTGAAGAGCTCCACGTTGATCGCCTTGGTCATCGCCTTGAGCAACGTCTGGATTCGTGAAGCCGATGGTGCCGCCATTGTCCACCCCCCTAATCGGTGATTCGTGGAATCGCCGGCGAAAGCCCCACGAGGATCTCGTACGGGATCGTCCGGGCATGCCGGGCCAGCTCCTCCGCCGTGACCGATCCGCCACCCTGACGCCCGATCAGGACCACCTCATCCCCCACCGATACTCCTGGGATCTCCGTCACATCCACCATGAGGTCCTCCATGGTGACGAGACCGATCACCCGGGCGCGCCGGCCTCGGATCAAAACGTCTGCCCGGTTGGAAAGGGCCCGGGGATAACCGTGCGCGTAGCCCGCCGGGATCGTGGCCACCCCTGTCGGCCGCTCCGCCCGGAAGGTGCCGCCGTAGCTCACCGTGTGACCCGCCTTCAGCCGTTTGAGAAACCGGATGCGGCTCTTGAGGGTGAGGGCCGGCTGGAGCTGCCGCATCCCATCCCCCTTGAGGGGCGAGACGCCGTACAGGAGCAGGCCGGTCCGGACAAGGTCCCAGTGGGAATCGGGAAAGCGGATCATCCCAACGGAGTTGGCCAGATGGCGCGTGCCGGTCGGCAGCCGCTCCCGCCGGAACCGGCGCAAGAGCTCGGAAAACCGGCTCATCTGCTCCTGCGTCACCTGGACGCTCTGAGCGGCCATGGCCAGGTGGCTCATGATCCCTTCAGGTCTGAGCCCTGGAAGCTGCAGGATCTTCCGATGGAGCTCCGGCGCCTCCTCGTGCCAGACGCCGTACCGGCCCATGCCGGTGTCCACCTTCAGGTGGAATGCCACTTGGCAATCGCGGCTGCAGGCGGCCCGCGAGAGGGCGCGGGCGCTGGCCAGGTCTCCGACCGCCTGAATGAGTTGGTGCTGAACAACGAGCGGGGCTTCTTCCGGCAGGCATTGGCCCAGGATCAGGATGGGGAGATTCAGCCCCGCCTGCCGGAGCGCCACCCCCTCCACCACCGAGGCAACCCCCAGAAGATCGGCGCCGGCTTGAGTCATGGCGCGGGCCGCCGGCAGCAGGCCATGCCCGTAGGCGTTGGCCTTGACCACGGCGAGGATCTTTGTGCGGGACGGGATCGATGCGCGGATCTGGCGGAAGTTGTGCCGGATGGCGCTCAAGCTCACCTCGATCCAGACCGGCGCCGTTCGCAAAACGGCCGGCGCTACCGGTTTCTCCCGGTAGGCGATCCGCTCTGCGCTGTCCGCCCCTTTCCTCACCATCCGGTGACGTCGCTCTCCTTGGAGTAGAGATATTCTGGCACAAGCCGGTGGGGATCGTCCAGACGCGACTCAGGCCACCGGATCTGAGCGATGCGGCACAACCAGTCGGCCCGGGGGGTCCAGAGGGACGGCTCGGCCGCCTGCGCCGCATCGCCCAGCACCGATCGAACGAGCCCTTCGTAGCGCCGCAGGCCGTCCCCGAAGACAACGATCCCTCTACCCTCCAGCCCGCGCAGGGCCTCTTCCGGTGGGGTCAGCCGATCCGGTGTGCGCCGCTGGACCGGGAAGCTCCCGTGCGCGGAAAAGAGGGCCGAGTAAACCTTCCCCTTGCGGGCGTCCCCAAAGGCCAGGAGAGTGCCGGACCGCTCATGGAAGTTTTGAGCCGCCACCTCGAGACTGGAGATGGGAACGACCGGCTTCTTGAGCGCCCAGGCGATGGCCTTCACGGTAACCACCCCGACACGCAGGCCCGTGAAGGAGCCGGGACCGATGGAAACCGCCAGCCCGTCGAGATCGGCCAGAGCCAGACCCGCCTCCTCCAGCGCCTGCCGGATCTGCTCGGTGAGCCACAGGGACGGGGGCCCTTGGCCATCCGCCTGCTGGAAGGAGCGAACCTCGTCGCCGGAGGAAACGGCCACGGAGAAGATGGAGCTGGACGTCTCGATCCCCAGCAGCCTCAGAGCCGCCATTGGCGATCCCCGTCCTCGTATCCCTTTCCGTGTGGAATCAGGCGAAGGCGCCGTTCGGACGGGCCGGAGACCTCGAACGCCACTTCCAGATGATCCTCCGGGAGGAGCTCCGGGATCCGGTTGGCCCATTCGATCACCGTGACCCCGCCGGCCTCAAAATATTCCTCGAGGCCCACGCTCTCGGCATCGGCCAGCCCCTCGAGCCGAAAGAGGTCCGCATGGTAGAGAGGGATCCGCCCCTGGTACTCCCGCACCAGGACAAACGATGGACTGGCCACCCTGCCCGCCGGCACCCCCAGCCCCGCCGCCAGCCCCTGGACAAAGGTGGTCTTGCCGGACCCGAGCTCGCCAGTCAGCGCGACCACATCGCCGGCCCGCAATCGGCTGGCCAACTCCTCGCCCATCCGCCGCGTCCGCTCCTCCGAATCGGACACGGCCCAGGGGTTCTCGCGCTTCATCTGGAAAAATGCTGGAAGCCGCCGGCCGGAAGCGGGATCCGGGCTCCGCCGGGAGACCGGACCTCCACGAGCGGCCGGCCGCGCGGCCGGACCACCTGGCCGATCCGGGTCAGCCCGCAGCGCAGATTCCCTTGAGCCCACCGGAGCAGCCGGTCGGCCTGGAGCTGCGGGACCGCCAGCAGCAACTCAAAATCCTCCCCGTCGGTCATGGCCTGCGCCAGGCTGCAGCCGGGGTTTCGCGGAATCGAGCCCGACTCCAGAACCGCCGCCGCACCGCTCGCGCGGCAGATCCGCTGCAGATCCTGAAGCAGGCCGTCCGACAGGTCAATCATCGCGTGGATCTTCGCACGGCTGCCCAGCCGGCGTGCTTCCCTCACCCGGGGCGTGAAACGCAGATGCCTTCCGGACCGGACCGCCCCGCCCAGCCGGCCGGTCACCAGAAGCGCATCCCCAGGACGGGCGCCGGACCGGGTGACCAGGCGCCGCCTCTCGACCTCCCCGAGGATCGCCACGTCCACCACGATCCTGTCGGAGCGGTTGGTGTCCCCGCCCACCAGATTCACCCCGAACCGGCTCGCACACCGCCGTAGCCCCCGATACAGGCCGTCGAGATAGGAGACCGGCAGCAGCGGCGGAAGCCCCAGGGAAACGACGGCGTGTTTCGGAAGCCCTCCCATCGCGGCGACGTCGCTCACGTTGACCGCCAGCGCCTTCCAGCCGACCGCGGCGGCCGCAGCGCCGCGCAGGAAATGAACTCCCTCGATCAGCATGTCGCACGCGAAGAGCTCGAGCCACCCCGGCCCCCCGGCCAGGACCGCGCAATCATCGCCGATGCCGAGAATCACGGTCCGATCGGTCCGGACCTGCGCGCGGATCCGCTCAACGAGCGCCTCCTCCCCCAGGTCGCGCAGACGCCGTCGGCTGCGGGATCTCACA
The DNA here is from genome assembly GCA_964343105.1 of uncultured Planctomycetia bacterium. Lineage (GTDB taxonomy): Bacteria > Omnitrophota > Gorgyraeia > 1-14-0-20-64-10 > 1-14-0-20-64-10 > CAYFHV01. The sequence goes on from CAYFHV010000004.1 coordinate 22,382, forward strand.
GCAGATTCACCAGCGATTTCAAGGCGGAGGCCAGGGCCAGCATGCCGGCGTTGTGCAGGACATGGATCGCCACGGGCGCCAGCAGCGACCCGGTGCGCTCATAGACCCAGGCAAAGAGAAGCCCCAGGCCCAGGATCGGAACAAAGGCCACGGGATCGCCGTGGAGCAGCGCGAACAAGGCCGCGGACAGTCCCAGGGCGGGCCGGATGCCCCACCGCACCCGCAGCCATCCGTACAGCAGGCCCCGGAAGAAGAGCTCCTCTGCCGCGGGTCCCACGAGGGTGATCATGACGACGAGACAGGTGAGCACCGAGCCTCGGCTTTCCGAGAAGTAGATGGTGAACGCCGGCTGGGGGCTGGGCTCCTGGCCGAGAAGCTGCAGCGCCCCCATCACCGCCAGGAGGAGCGCAACCAGAACCGGCAGGAACGCCAGATACGATGTGAGACTCAACCCGATCCAGGAGAAGGCCGGTCCGCGCGTGCCGGGCGCCGCGGCCGAGGCCTTCGCCCGCCTCCAAATCCACGCCGCTCCCGCCAGCACCGCCGCATCGAGGAGGAGCGTGTTTGCCAGGGCCAGCAGATTCCGATCCAGCCAGGCGGGATGGAACGTCCGGATGAGGAGCCGTTCCATGAGGAGCGCCAACTGCGCCAGCCCCAGAACCGCCACCACGAGCCGGAAGATCTCTCGGCCTCCCCATCCCGGGACGGGCGGCTCGCCCAGCCTCGGCTGGAGCGGCCGGCCCCTCACCAGCCGAACCACGGATCGGATGAAGAACAGGGCCGAAGCTGCCAGGAGGAGGAGCAACCCCTGGGCGATCCAGCCAACCCGGCGCATGAGTTCCGGATGCTCACGAAGCCGCTCCCCGAGCTTCTGGCGGTCCACGGAGATGGCCTGCTGGATCCTCTGCTGGACGGCCTCCTCCTGCTCGGCCCAAGTCCGCTCAGCCGCCGACGGGACCTGGGCAGGCCGCTGCTGAACCCGGAGCGCGGTCTGGCCTGCCCATGCCAGGGAGAGGAGCAGCAGGAGTAAAGCGTCCAGCCGGTTCATCAGCCGACGTCGTCGTAGGCGCGCACGCTGTAGGCGACCTTGAGCTCACCCTCCGCGACCTTCCGGCAGGCCTCCAGGTCGATCCCCGGCATGGCGACGACGGTGGCCGTCACCTTCATGCCGGAATCCCGGCATTCCGTGATGAACCGCTTGATCGAATCGTAGGTTGAAAGCCCGAACGCCGGCCGGCAGATCTCGAGGTACTGCTCCGCGGTGGGCGTGTTGAGACTCACGGAAACCTCGTCCACCACACCCCGCAGCTCCTGCGCGATGGGGCGCTTGTGGATCAGGTTCCCGTGGCCGTTGGTGTTGAGCCGGATCCACCGGGCCCCCTTTTCCTTCAGGCGGCGCCCGATCTCCAGAAGCTCCTGCAGCCGGATCACCGGCTCTCCGTAGCCGCAGAAAACAATCTCCTCGTGCCGGGTGGGGTTTCCCGCCGCCTGCAGAACCTCCGCAACCGACGGGTCCCGCGGCATCCGGAGGTGATGCCCCTTCACGAAGGGCGAGGCCCCCTCCCCTTTCCAGAACTGCTCATCACTGAGGGAACAGAAAACGCAGCGGTCGGTGCAGGCGTTGGTGAGGTTCACGTAGAGGGACCGGCGGATGGGATACGCGATCTTCCCGCGGATCGGAGCCGGGCCGATTCCAAAGAGCTGATACGCGTTGACGGTGGTCACCCGCGCCACATCCTCCGGGGCGAGGTCCTTCAGCTCCGCCCATGCATGGATGAGCTCCGGCAGGGAGGCCGGCTCGTTGCGCCGGCCCCGCTGGGACTGGGGGGCCATGAACGGCGCGTCGGTTTCCAGGACAACCCGCTCCAGGGGAATCTGGCGGGCCACCTCGCGCAGCGATTCCGCATTCGGGAAGGTGAGGTTCCCGGCGAACGAGAGGTCGAGCCCCATCCCCAGCGCCTCCTCCGCAACCGCCCGGTCGCCGGAGAAGCAGTGCAGCAGCCCGCGGATTGGCGGCTTCAAGCACTCCCTTAAGATCGCGAAGAGATCGGCGTAGGCGTGGCCGGCGCCCTGCTGCGCCGGCTCCCGGCAGTGGAGGATGACCGGCTTGTTCAGCTCATGGGCAAGCCGGAGCTGCCTGCGCAGCGCCTCCTGCTGGACCGGCCGCGGGGAGAGGTCCCGGTAGTAATCCAGGCCGATCTCCCCGATCGCCACCACCTTCGGCCGGGTCGCCAGCCCGCCCAGCTCCTCCCAGACCGCTTCCGTCAGTTCGCTCGCGTGGTGCGGATGCACGCCGACGGCGGCGAACAGCTCCGGATGGCGGCCCGCCAGCTCCACGACCCGCCGGTTCGAGGAGGAATCGGTGGCCGGATCCAGCAGGGCGGTCAGGCCGGCGGCGCGCGCCCGCGCCAGCACCTCCTCGCGATCCGGATCGAACTCGATCCGGTGAAGGTGACAGTGGGTGTCTACGAACTGCATCGGCTCAAACGAACCCTTTCCACCACCGGCGGAATCCTCTCCAGGGCCTCCTCGATCTCCTGCTCGGTCGTTCCCCAGCCCAGCGAGAACCGGATGGAGCTCTCCACCCGTTCCCGCGGCAGGCGCATCGCCAAGAGAACATGCGACGGCTCGGTCGAACCGGAGGCACACGCCGAGCCGGTGGAAACCGAGATGCCAGCCAGATCCAAAGCGGCAAGCAGCGCCTCCCCCTCGCAGCCCAGGAAGCTCACGTTGAGCGTGCCCGGAAGTCTCTCCTCCGGATGGCCGTTGAGCTCCACCTCCCCCGCCCTCTCCCTGAGTCCCTGCTCCAGCCGGTCCCGCAACGTGCGGATCCGGGCTGGGGCGCCGGCCCGCAGCTCTTCCAGACTCTTCTCGACCGCCGCCCCGAGGGCCACGATCCCCGGCACCGACTCTGTCCCCGCTCGGAGTCCTCCCTCCTGCGGGCCGCCCCGCAGCATCGCCGAGGGCTCCAGCCCCGAGCGCAGATAGAGGGCGCCGGTCCCCTGAAGGCCGCCCAGCTTGTGGCCTGAGATCGAGAGCAGATCCGCGCCGCACCGGCGCACGTCGAGGGGAACCTTCCCGAAGGACTGGACCGCGTCGGTGTGGAAGAGAACGCCATGGGCCCGCGCGATCCGGCCGATCTCCTCGATGGGCTGGATCGTCCCCACCTCGTTGTTCCCGTGCATGACGGAGAGGAGGATCGTTTCCGGGGTGATCGCCTGCTCCAGCGCCTCCAGATCGATCCGGCCCTCGGCATCCACCGGGACGGGCTCCACACGAAAACCCTCCTCCTCCAGCGCGCGCGCCGCTCCAAGAACCGCGGGATGCTCCACGCTGGAGAGGATCACGTGGCTTCCCTTGGAACGCAGGGCGTGCGCCGTCCCGTACACGGCCAGGTTGTCTGCCTCCGTCCCACCGGAGGTGAAGACCAGCCGCCCCTTCGGATCTGCGAGCGACTGCAGGATCTGCGAACGGACCCTCTCGACGGCGGAGCGGGCCCGGCGTCCGTGGGCATGCAGGCTGGAGGCGTTCCCGGGTCCGGCGGCCAGGAGGGCCTGAACCGCGGCTTGAACCTCAGGACGGACCGGCGAGGTGGCGTTGTAGTCGAAATAAAGCCCCTTCATGAATATAGTATACTACTGCTGTGCAGTGGTTTATTGCGGGGTTGGGTTGGGCAGCGCTGGTCGCTGCTCTCGTCGGCTTGCAACTCCTGCGCCGTCGGCTCCGGGAGCGTTCCGGAGAGATGGAACAGCTCAAATCGCAGGTGCTGGAATGGAACCGGCGCCTGGAACAGCGGGTTCGCGAGCGCACCGCCGAGCTGGAGAGCGCCCATCGCCAGCTTCAGGACGCCTACCTCCAGACCGTCACCTCTCTCGTCGAGGCGATGACGGCCAAGGACACCTACCTCTTCTCCCATTCGCACAGCGTGGCCACCTACGCCCGCGCCATCGCCGAGGAGCTGGGGCTGTCCCGGGAGCGGATCGATCGCCTGGTGCAGGGGTGCGAGCTGCACGATCTGGGAAAGATCGCCGTGCCCGACACCATCCTGCTCAAGCCCGGCGCGCTCACCGAACAGGAGTTTGAGATCGTCAAGCAGCATCCCCTGTGGGGAGCGCGGATCCTCTCGCCCCTGTCCTTCATGAGGGACATCACGGAGATGGTCCACCAGGAGCATGAACGCTGGAACGGCAGCGGCTACCCGCAGGGGCTCGAGGGCGAGCGGATCCGGCTGGAGGCGAGGATCATCTCGGTGGCGGATGCGCTGGACGCGATGACCTCTGACCGGCCCTACCGGGTCAAGGTCTCCCTGCAACAGGCCGCCGACGAGCTGGAGCGCTGCGCCGGCAGTCAGTTCGATCCGAGGGTGGTGGAGGCCTGCCTGCGGGCGATCCAGAAGGGAACCCTCGAGGTGGTCGCCCTCCGATCCCGCCACGCTCACGACAGGCGTGGAAAGAGCGGCGTCCCCTTCTGAATCCCCTGCCCGCCGGGGATCGCCTGCCTCAGGCCCTCCGGCAAACGGATCTCCGCGATCGACCCGGGAAACCCCATCTGGCTCCAGATCGACTCCGCGGTGCCCGGCATGAACGGCCAGAGCCCGAGGGCGATCGCCCGAACGAGACAGGCCAGATCGTGGAGGAACCCCTCGAGCTCCTCGCGGCGTCCCTCCCGGGCCAGGGTCCACGGGGCCTTTTGCTCGACGGACTCGTTGGCCCGGGTGACCAGCTCCCAGAGGGCCTTCAGGGCTTCGCCGGGGGCCATGGCGCCCATCGCCGCGGCGATCGCCTGCTCCACCTGAAGGATGCGTGAGACCGCCCGGGAGTCCGCCGGCCGGGAGGGAATCTTCCCGCCGGCATGCTTCTCCAGCATCGTCAGGGTCCGGTAGACGAGGTTCCCCAGGTCATTGGCCAGATCCGCATTGATCCGCCGGACGAGCGATTCCTCTGAGAAGACGCCGTCGTCACCGAGGGGGACGTCCCGCAGCAGGAAGTAGCGGAAGGCGTCGAGCCCGTACGCCCCCGCCACCGCCTCGGGATCCACGATTTTTCCGACGGACTTGGACATCTTCTCTCCCTTGATCAGCCACCATCCGTGCGCGAACACCGTCCGGGGCGGTTCCACCCCGAGGGCGTGCAGGATGATCGGCCAGTAGAGGCCGTGATGCCGCAGGATGTCCTTCCCCACCAGGTGAACCGCCCCCGCCTGCTGCCAGTAGGTCCGGAACCTCTCCCCGTCCGGCCAGCCCAGGGCGCTCACGTAGTTGAGGAGGGCGTCGAACCAGACGTAGGTGACGTGCCTTTGGCTGAAGGGGACCTCGATGCCCCACGGGACCCTCTCCCTCGGCCGGGTGATGCAGAGCGGGGGAAGCTCCCTCTCCAGCAGGGCCAGGACCTCGTTGCGCCGCGTGGCGGGCAGGATGAAGTCGGACCGGGAGGAGATTTCTTTCCGGAGCCAGGCGCGGTGCGGCTCCAGTTGCAGGAAGAAATCCTCCTCGGTCACCTGCTCGACGGCGCGTTTGCAGGAGGGACAGAACTTGGCCTTCGCATCCGGGAAATCGCCTTCGGTCCAGCCGGTCTCGCAGGGGACGCAGTACCAGAAGGTGTAGGTTCCGGGCTGGATCGCCCCCTTCTCGAGCAGGGTGGAGAGCACCCGCTGGACGATCCGCTCGTGATCCGCATCGGTCGTCCGGATGAAATGGTCGTAGGAAATGCCCAGCGTCTTCCAGAGCGCCCGAAAGGTCTGTGAGGTCCGGTCGGCAAATTCCTTCGGGGAGAGCCCCACCTCTTTCGCGGCCCGGGCGACCTTCTCGCCATGCTCGTCCGTCCCCGTCAGGAGAAAGACCGCATCCCCGTGCTGGCGGTGCCACCGGGCGATGCAGTCGGCGACGATCGTCGTGTAGGCGTGGCCCAGGTGAGGCTTCGCATTGACGTAGTAGAGCGGGGTCGTCAGATAAAACGCCTTAGGCATCTGACTTAGGCTCAACGATAGACCTCGCGGCGGTGCGCAACCCGGTAGATCATCAACCGCCCCTCCGAGGCCTGAACGGCATACAGGGCCCGGTAATCACCGCTGCGCCAGGAGCGGACTCCCCTCAACCGGCCACCGAGTGCCTTGCCTCGGAGCGGATCCGCAGCCAACCGGGTCAGATCCTCCTGGATTTGCGCTGACACGGAGGGGTCCAGCTTCTTGATCTCGTTCTGGGCGCTTGTGGTGAAAACAAGCGGCCAAGTCACAAATGCCGCTTGCCTCTCACGCCCGGCTGAGGCCGTCCAAAAACCTCCTGATAGGAATGGAGCTTGCCCTCCTGCGCCTCGCGGACAGCCTCCGCCATCTTTTTGAGAAATGCCGGGGAATGTTCCATCAGGTATGCCTCGAGATCGTCCTCATCCACAGCGTGGATCACCGCACGCGGCCGCCCGCGAAGCGTCACCACGACATCCCCCCGGCGGCTCCGCCGAATGACCTCGGAGGCATGGACCTTCAGCTCCCGCATGTTGACAAACTGCACCATGGCAATGCGTCTCCCTCTATGTGACTACATTTGAGCTACATCGGTAGTATCGCACACGGGGCCCCCCGGGTCAAGACCGCTGGGCCGGTGGTGCACCGTCGGGAGGATGGCCCGCGGGTGGATTTCAGGCGTCGGCGAGAAGCGCGGCCAGGGCGGTGCGGAGGTTCACGTTGCGCTCGACGCAGCCGTGGATCCAGTAGGTCCGATCGATCCGATCGAGAAGCTCCTCCGGCGAGGCGGGCAGCAGCCGCTGCAGATCCTTCCCCCGGTCCGGATGGATCAGCCACCTCGAATCACCGCCGAGCTGCAGCAGCAGGAGATCCCTCCACCAGCCGGCGTACCACTCCAGCGCCTCCTGAACCTCCTCCCGGGGCGCCCGGCCCAGGGGAACCTCGAGGGCGCCGTTCTGCTGAGCGGAGAGAAGCTGGTTCAACGCATCGTTCTTCGAGGCGAGCCGCCCGCTGCGATGCAGGGCCAGCGCCCGTCCCAGCCGCCCGCCGGAGGAAATCGCCAGCCGGTGCGCCTCGGCCGGGTCGAGACGTTCCACCTCGGTGAGGTGCCGCTGGACTCGGTCGATCCCCTGCGGCACGCAGCGGATCATGTGGCAGCGCGAGACAAGGGTCGCCGGCAGGCGGTGCGGTGCCTGGCTGATGAGGATGAAAACGGTCCGCTCCGGCGGCTCTTCGAGGAGCTTGAGACAGGCGTGCGCCGCTTCCTCGGTCATCTGCTCGGCGTCGTCCACGATCCCGACCTTCCAGCGGCCTTCAAACGGCGTCAGCGCGACCTGGCTCTCCAGCCGACGGATCTGGTCAATCCGGATCTGTTTGAGACGGCGCTCCTCTGTCGCTTCCGGCAGCGCTTCCGGCTGAATGAGGATCAGATCCGGATGCCTCTCCTCGCCGACCTTCCGGCACGCGGGACAGCGGTCGCAGGAATCCCCGGAATGTGCATCGCACTGCAGCGCCTTGGCCCACTCCCGCGCCAGGTGCCGCTTGCCCACTCCCTCCGGCCCGACGAGCAAGGCGGTGTGCGGGACCCTGCCCAGGCGGATCTGCGCCGCGAGCAGGCGAACCACCGGCTCATTTCCGACGACACTAGCCCAGGACATCCCGAATCGCCTCCCGCACCTTGCGCTGAACCTCACCGACGGGCCGGTCCGCCCGGATCGGCCGGATCCGCCGGCGGTACCGCCGCGCCAGCGCCAGATACCCCCGCCGCACCCTCTCATGAAACGCCCGGGGCCTGGCCTCCATCCGGTTGGGACGGCGCACGCGCCGAAGCCCGTGCCGGACCGGAACGTCCAGCAGGATCGTCCGATCGGGACGCAGCCCTGCAGTCGCCGCCCGGCCGACCTTCTCGACAAGCCGCGTCGGCACCCCTCCCGCCCAACCCTGGTAGACCCAGGTCGAATCCTGGAACCGGTCCACCACCACGATCTTTCCTGCCCGAAGCGCCGGCCGGATCACCTGTGAAACCAGCGCGCAGCGCGCCGCCTCCACCAGCAAGAGCTCCACCAGCGGGGTCACGGAATCCTCCCGGGAGGAAAGCAGGATCCTCCGCAGGCGGTTTCCCAGCGCGGTCCCGCCCGGCTCCCGCGTGAGCAGGACCGCGTGCCCCCGCGCCTTAAGCCAGCGGGCCAGCGCGCGGGCGTGCGTGGACTTGCCGGCCCCCTCCGGCCCCTCGAAGGTGATGAGCCGTCCCCGCCTAGACATCGGGTCTGACCACCGCCACCCCGCCCGTATCCATGATGACGAAACCCATCCTCTTTGCCTCCGAGCGGATGGCGTCCGCCCTCTTGAAATCCTTCCGGCCCCTGGCCTCCTCCCGCTCCTGAACCATCTTCTGGATTTCCGGCGTCCAGTCCTCTACCGTGGGAAAGCGGATCCCCAAGACGTTGGCCAGATCCCGGACCGATCTGGCCGCCTGCCGGAGCTTCTTCTTCGAACCGTCATCCCCGGCCAACGCCGGTTGAAGCCAACGCCCGGCCTGCCCAATCAGCTCAAAGAGGCCGGCGAGCGCTTCGGGGGTGTTGAGATCGTCCTCCAGCGCCCCGCGGAACTTCGCCTCGGCAGCCGCGACCGGCTCGCTCCCCTCGATCGGGCCGGCCCCGAGGATCTGCTCCACCTGAGAGAGGAAGTCCAGGGCCCGCGCATACTCGCTGGCCGCCTCGTCGAACAACGCCCAGGTGAAGTCCATCGGAGAGCGGTAATGGGCCTTCAGGAAGAAGAGGCGCAGGACGTCCGCGCGGTGCCTCGTCAAGGCAGCGGAGATCGAGATCACGTTGCCGACCGATTTGGCCATCTTCTGGCCTCCCACGGTCAGCAGGCCGTTGTGGAGCCAGAGGCGGGCGAACGGCTTGCCGGCCCCGACCGCCTGGGCCAGCTCATTCTCATGATGCGGGAAGAGAAGGTCCATCCCGCCGCCGTGGATGTCAAAGGCATCTCCCAGGAGGGACGTGGCCATGGTGGAACATTCGATGTGCCAGCCGGGACGCCCGGCCCCCCAGGGGCTGGCCCACTGCGGCTCCTCCGGCTTGGCGTTCTTCCAGAGCGCGAAATCCAGCGGATCCCTCTTCCCCTCCCCCGTCTCGCCCCGCGCCCCCTCCAGCATCTCGTCCAGCTTCTGGTGAGAGAGGGGGCCGTACGGATGGGCCGCGCTGAACGCCCGCACGGAGAAGTAGACCCCGTCGCTTCCCTGGTACGCCATTCCCCGCCGGACGAGCTCCTCGATGAAGGCGATCATCTGCGGGATGAACTCCGTGGCCCTCGGCTCCTCCTGCGGGGGCTGGAGCCCCAGCTTCCGAAAGTCGTCCTGGAACCGCAGCGTGCAGCGCTCGGCTACCGCGCGGACCTTGGCCTGGAGGTCGCCCGGACCCGGCTCCTGGCGGGCCCGTTCGATGATCTTGTCGTCCAGATCGGTGATGTTGCGGACGGTGGTGACCTGATGGCCGGACGCCTCCAGGAAGCGCCGGAGGACATCGAACAGGACCGCGCCCCGCGCGTGCCCGATGTGGCAGTCGTCGTAGACGGTCACCCCGCAGACGTAGATCGTCACCCGCGGGGGATGGAGCGGCTGGAACAGCTCCTTCTTTCCGGAGAGGGTGTTGGACAAGCGGAGGGACATCCGCTACGCTTTCTCGCGGTGTTCCTTGAGCTGGTGCTCGATGGAGTCGATCTCGTGCTGGAGCTTTTCCAGGGCCTGCGCCAGCGGATCCGGCAGGTTGGTGTGGTCCAGGTTGATGCCGGGGAAATGGCGGCCCTGCTGCCGCACGATCCGGCCGGGAACTCCGACCACCACCGAATCGGCGGGGACCTCCCGGACGACGACGGCGTTGGCGCCGATCTGCACGTTGTCTCCGATCGTGAAGCTTCCCAGCACCTTCGCCCCGGTCCCGACCACCACATTGTCGCCGAGGGTGGGGTGCCGCTTCCCCTTCTCCTTTCCGGTCCCGCCCAGGGTGACTCCTTGGAAGAGGGTGACGTTATCCCCGATCACCGTCGTCTCACCGATCACCACCCCCATCCCGTGGTCGATGAAGAGCCCTCGGCCGATCGTGGCGCCCGGATGGATCTCAATGCCGGTCAGGCCTCGGGTGGTCTGCGAGAGGAGACGAGCGAGGAACCGAAGGCCCATCCCGTGCAGGAAATGGGCCACGCGATGGGAGGCGATCGCCTGCACGCTGGGGTACAGGAGGAGAACCTCCCATGCGGACCGGGCGGCGGGATCCCGCTCCAGCGCGGCCCGGATCTCCTCCCGCATCGCCCAGCGCAGCCAGAGGACAAAGGCAACCCCTGCTCCAATCGCCCACCCGAGCACGTTCATCGCGCCTTCCGCCGGCCTCTCTCCTCCACCAGAACCACCGCGTACGCCCCGATCGCCTTCTTCGCCCCGATCGGCCCCAGGCCCTCCATCGTCTTCGCCTTCAGGTTCACCCGGCCCGGCTCCAGATTCAGCGTCCGCGCCACCGACTCCCGGATTGCCTGCCGGTGCGCGGACAGCTTCGGGCTCTCCGCCAGCACCACCAGGTCCACATTGGAGACGCGGCAGCCCTGCTTGGAAACCTGCCTCAGCGCCCGCGAGACGAAGAGCCGGCTCGGCGCGTTCTTCCATTTCGGGTCGCTGTCCGGGAAAAAGGCCCCGATGTCTCCCTCCCCCACCGCACCGAGCAGCGCGTCGCAGAGGGCATGGAGGAGCACATCCGCATCGGAGTGCCCGTCGAGGCCCTTCGGTGAGGGGATCCGGATCCCTCCCAGCACGAGCGGACGCCTGGCCGTCAGCCGATGGATGTCAAACCCGATCCCTACCCGCATATTGAATCCCCTCAGCGGTACGACGTACCAAACCGCCTCGAGGTACGTCGTACCGAATGGCCTCTAGGTACGACGTACCAAACGGCCTCTAGGTACGTCGTACCGTCTTGCGATTCAACAACGCTTCGGCGATCACCAGATCCTCCGGGGTCGTCACCTTGATGTTGCGATGGGAGCCGGCTACGATCCTCACCCTCCAGCCCAGATTCTCGACGAGGGCCGCGTCATCGGTCGCCTCCAGCCCGTTGGCCCGGCCCCTCCGGTGCGCCCGCTCCAGCAGATCCCGCCGGAAAACCTGCGGGGTCTGAACCGCCCAGAGGCGGCTGCGATCCAGGGTCCTCAGGACCCAGCCGTCCCGGGCCTCCTTGATCGTTGGAACGACCGGCACCGCGGTGATGGCGGCCCCGTCGCATGCCCCACGGATCGCCCGATGGATGAGGGCCGGCGTCACCAGCGGCCGCGCCGCATCATGCACCAGCACCCATTCCGCCTCCCTGGGGAGCGCCTTCATCCCCTGAAAGACGGAGGCTCTGCGCGAGGCCCCTCCCGGCACCACCCGCGAGACCTTCCTGAAGCGGAGCTTCCGGACCAGCCGGCGGACCGCAGGCACATCCTTCCGGTGAGCGACCACGACGATCTCCCGCACCGCCCGGCTCGACTGCAGGGCGGCCAAGGCCCAGCAGAGCATCGGCTGACCCGCCAGCAGGACAAACGGCTTGTGTGTGCGAACCCCCATCCGCCGGCCCACCCCGCCCGCGGCCAGGATGGCAGCAACCATGCCTCTTTAGGGGCTCCTCCCCTACCTTCCCGACTTCCAGCCGGTGCGGGGCTCCCCGTTCTCCGGCTTGGCGAAGATCATCCGGCCCGCCGCCGTCTGCAGCACGCTGGTCACCTGCACGCGCACCGTCTGCCCGATGAGGTTCCTGCCCTGCTCCACCACCACCATCGTCCCGTCGTCCAGGTACGCCACCCCCTGGTTGTACTCCTTCCCCTCCTTGATCACCCGGGCCTCCATGATCTCCCCGGGCAGCACCACCGGCTTCAGGGCGTTCGCCAGCTCATTGATGTTGAGCACCTGGACTCCCTGCAGCTCGGCGATCTTGTTGAGGTTGAAGTCGTTGGTGAGGATCTTTCCCCCCAACAGCTTCGCCAGCTTGACCAGCTTGGCGTCCACCTCCTTCACGTCCGCGAAGTCCTCCTCCTGAATCCGGACATCAATGCTGGGGATCTTCTGGATCCTGGCCAGCACATCCAGCCCGCGGCGTCCCCGGTTGCGCTTCATGGGATCCTGGCTGTCGGCAATCTGCTGCAGCTCCTTGAGCACGAACCGGGGGACGACAAAACAGCCCTCAACGAATTTCGTCTGGCAGATGTCGGCGATCCGCCCGTCGATGACGACGCTGGTGTCGAGAATGATCATCTCCTCCCGCTGATCCTGCCGGGTGAACTTGACGTAGGGGATGATGATGTTGAATTCATCGCGACCCCGCAGGGCGATCGCCATGCCGAAGTAGCAGAAGATCACGACGATGATCGCCCGCATGGGATCGCCCAGCTCCGGCCCGGCGGGAACCAGATCCATCGTGGTGATGATGAGCCGCGCCAGGATGAGCCCAAACAGCAGGCCGAAGACGGCCGCCGACAGCCCTCGCGTGGAGACCTTCTTCAGGGTCAGCTCCAGGATGATCAAGAAAAGCGCCAGAACCGTTCCCCCGAAGGCCCCCCACCCTCCCGCCGCCAGCCCCAGCCACGGCAGCGCGTGCCCGACCTGGTATCCCACGAGGCCGCTGAAGGCAACGAAGAAGAGACGGATCAGCCACAGCGTCACTGGAATCACCTCCTTTGATGATGAGAGAAACCCTCAGAACCACTACTTCTTGCCCTTGGGACGGAAGAACAATTTCCAGGGGTTGGCCTTGAGATCCTCCGTCAAATCCTTGAGGTCCCGGTACAGATCATCCTGCGCGAGCAGGCGCCCGACCGTCCCCTCCCCCCTGCGGACCTTTCCCATCACATCGTTGGCCTGAATCAGAAACTCCTTCAACTGGGCCATCGCATCGTGGGAGTGCACGAGCGTCCCCTTCAAGGATTCCCGCGTGGCCTCGTCCTCCAGGATCGTCTGGACCGACGCGACGACCCGCTGGAGCTGCTCGACCGTCTTGTAGCTCGACTCCACGAGCTTCTCCGTCGGGATGGAATCCTTCCCCACGAGGATCTCCCCCGCCGTGAGCAGCCGGGCACCCGGCGTCCCGGGGGCGATCTCCAGATACTTCTCCCCGAGGAACCCGAGGGTGTTGATGTAGGCCGTGGAGTCGTCCTCCAGCGGGGCGTCCTTCGAGATGCGGACGGACAGCTCCACCTGCAGCCGCTGGCTCGCCTCGTCCCGATAGACCCGGACGGCGCGGACCTCCCCCACCTGGACCCCCGACACCCGGACCGGGGCGCCTGCGTCGATCCCGTTGACGAACGCGAAGCGGACCCTCAACGGATAGGTGTACTGCGCCTGCGTCGCGTAGAAATCGCTGATGGAAAAGACAACCACCGCCAGCAGCACAAAGGCGATGAAAACAAAGAGCCCGACCTTGACCTCCCGCGTGGCTTCCGTCATCCGCGCTCCTTTCCCTCCCCGTTGTCGGACTGGCCCAGGATGAACTGCCGGACCACCGGATCGGTCGTGGAGCGGATCTCCTCGACCTTTCCCACCTGGGCGATCCGGCCCTCGTGGAGCATCGCAATCCGGTCCCCCACGTTGTAGGCGCTCACCATGTCGTGCGTCACCACCACCCCGGTCACCCTCAACTGGTCGTGGAGCCGCTTGATCAGGCGGTTGATCGTGTCCGCCATTACCGGGTCCACGCCGGTCGTCGGCTCATCGTACAGAAGCACGGAGGGCTGCATGGCCAGCGCCCTCGCCAGCCCTGCCCGCTTGCGCATGCCGCCCGACAGCTCCGCCGGCTTGAGCCGCTCCGCTCCGCCCAGTCCGACCAGCTCCAGGCATTCCTTCACGCGCTTGCTGATCTGCGCTTCGGACAGGGTGGTGTGCTCCCTCAGCGGGAACGCCACGTTCTCGCCCACCGTCAGGGAATCGAACAGGGCCGCCCCCTGGAAGAGCATCCCCAGCCGCAGCCGAACCGCCTTGAGCACCGGCCGCTCCGTCAGGGAAACCTCCTGCCCGTCCACGAGCACCTGCCCCTGATCCGGCCTGAGCAGCCCCACGACGTGCTTGAGGAGCACCGACTTGCCGCAGCCGGAACGGCCGATGATCACCATCGTTTCCCCGTCGCGGATCGTCAGGTTCACCCCGCGCAGCACCGGCTGGCCGTTGAAGGCCTTGTGCAGATTGATGATCTCGATCACCCCAACGCCTCCATCATGGGAAGACAAAGTAGAACAGCGCCGTGAAGAAGCAGTCGGCCGCGATGATGAGGATGAAGGAGATCACCACCGACAGGGTTGTCGCCCGTCCCACCCCCTCCGCCCCTCCGCTGGTCTCGAATCCCTCATAGCAGGCAACGGTGGCGATGATCGCCGCGAAGACGCCGGATTTGAACAGGCCGGTAAAGACATCCTTCAACCTCAACGGATCCCACGTCATGTTCATGTAGAGACTGGAGCCGATCCCCAGCTTGTACACACCCACCAGATACCCTCCCAGGATCCCGATGAGGTCCGCGTACAGGGTGAGCACCGGAAGCATGAATAACAGCGCCACCAGCCGCGGCACGGCGAGATACCGGACCGGATCGGTGGAGAGGGCCTGCAGGGCATCGATCTGCTCGGTGACCCGCATCGTACCCACCTCCGCCGTGATGGAGGCCCCCACGCGCCCCGCGATCACCAGCGCCGTGAGCACCGGCCCCAGCTCCCGGGTCATGGAGAGGGCGACGAGGGACCCGATGTACGTCTCCGCCGAGAGCCGCTGAAGCTGATACGCGCTCTGCAGCGCCAGCACCATCCCGGTGAAGAGCGCCGTCAGGAACACGAGGGGAAGGCTCGACACCCCCACCTTCTCCATCTGATCCACGATGAGGTCCCAACGCCGGTCCAGCCGCATGAGCTTCCAGCGCCACGGCAGAACCAGATGGCTCAGCCAATGGGCCCACGGCAGGGCCGCGATCCCGCCCAGGGCCCTGAAGAGGAGCAGGACGCAGCCGCCGATGTATCCGAAGAAGGCCAGCGACCAGTCGCCGATCGGCTCCAGGAACTGTCGACTGATCAGATCGTCCGTCTTGTTCACTTAGAACTTGCTCCGGTGCTCCAACCCGACGACCTTCTCCTCCTGATCCACCTGGATGCTCAAGCCGACCGGGACGCCGTCCTCCTTTGCGGCGCGGTGCATCTGAACACCGGAGCCCCCTGGGCCCGGGCGAACCTGCCAGCCGGCCACCTCGACCCCGGGGTTGACGGAGGTCAGCTTCACCATCCGGAAGAAATCCGGCTGGCCGATCCGGCGCAGGTCCACCGCCCCTTCCATGGCCATCGGCCCCTCCGCGCCGAGGAGGTGTGAATTCTGGATCTGCAGGATCGGCCCCACCCCCTGGAAACGCAGGGAGATCCCATCGATCCGTTGCAGCCCAAACCGCCCCTCCATGCCGGAGAACTCCCCATCGCTGACCAGGCGCTCCCGCGTCCCCGAGAGGACGGCGCGACCCCACACCCGCCCCCCCAGCCGCTGGGTGGAGAGCCAAGGCAGGAACCAGTCCGCCGCGTTGCGCAGCTTCAGATCCTGCAGATCGATGCGCACCTCCCCGGGGAAAGGAGGCCGGAGCGTCACCTCTCCCTCCAGCGCCGCCTCCGAACCGAAGAGCTTCAGCCGGAACTCCAGCTGTGAGCGCCGAACCCGCCACTCCAGCAAGAACTCCTGGGCGGCCAATCCGTCCCGATAGGCCCAGAGGAGCGCCCGCGTCCACCCCTCCGCGATCGGGGCCAGTTCCAGATCGAAGTGCCCGTCCGGTCCGGACAGCTTCAGCCGCCCGCTCCAGGAGGAATCGCCGGCGGTTCTTGGAAGGAGGGTTGCCTGGCCTCTCCAACCCCCCTGGATCTCGAGCTGCTGCAGCTCCGCCTGGCCCTCGCCCAGCGACAGCCGGCCCACGAAGTGCCTGCGGCCGAACCGGCTCTGCTCGGCCCAGCCCAGCAGAACCGGCTCAGTGAT
>CAYFHV010000005.1:0-3001 GCA_964343105.1 uncultured Planctomycetia bacterium
TCACCTTGGCTTCCTTGACGCCGGGGACCGAGGCGGCCGCCTGCTTGGCCTGGAGGGCGATGTTGTGCGCCATCCCGCACCCCGGGGTGGTGAGCGTCATGGTGACGACCACCTCATCTTGGGGGCTCACCTGGATGTCGTAGATGAGGCCCAGATCCACGATGTTGACCGGGATCTCCGGGTCGTAACACTCCTTCAGCGCCTCGCGAACCTGCTCTGCTGTCACCATCGGGAACCTCCTCTTTCAGTCAGCCCGGATCCGGGCGTAGTAGTAGGATTGAAGAACCGCCGGCAGATAGACCGAGAGAAACGCCTGGGGAAACATGAGGACCAGGCCGAAGAAGAAGACCGGAGCGCCCGGCGCGAACGGGGCGATCCCGAGCCCCGCCCGGATCTGATTGATCACCGCCGCCACCGGCAGCCACAGGCCGTACAGGAGCGCCCCGACCGTGCTGACGCACAGGACAATGCCGATTGTCGCCCCTGGCCTGGCCACGACGATCCGGCAGGACTCCCGCAGACTGGCCCAGGCGCCTAAAGCCCGCTCCACCAGGACGACCGGCGAGAAGATAAGGAAGAGCCCCGAGACCACCGTGGTGCCCGAAAAGGCGGTTTGCATGATCGCACCGGCCGCCCCTGTCCCGCCCGCGGCCGTTGCGAGGGTGGCGACGATCAGAGCCACCGCCCCTCCGAGCCCGAACGTGATCGCGGAGAAGGCGAGCGCCCAGCGGGCCATCCCCCAGAACCATCGGCCTGCGAGCCCCCGCAGCTCGCCTCGAGCCACCGGCTGCTTCCGCACCAGCCGCTGCAGCGCCCCGAACATGCCCCCCAGCACGTACAGCGAGAAGCCGATGCCGATCAGATAGATCCCGAACCCCACGATCAGGCGGCTCAGCGCCTCAGCCATGTTCGTGGGCATCGGAACCCGGATCCGGCCCTCCACCACCTCGAAGGGAATGAAAAGGGTCGCCAGGGCGCCGGTCCCGGCATACACCACCAGGAAGGCGCCCAAGGCGACCCAGAGTTGGCGCGCGAGCCCGAATCCTTGCAACACCGCGCGCCAAACGCCCACGACTAGAAGCCGGGAACCGACTTACAGCCCGTGGGCGGTGGGGAACGTTTCACCTTGGCCAACGCCTCGGCGGCTTCCTTGCGCGCCTTGGCCTCGGCCTCGGGAAGAGTGGCTCCTTCTCCCTTGACGATCCACGCACCCGGCTCTTCGTTATGGATTGAAACGAAATATCTCGTCCCCAGCCGGTAGGAGACGACCTTCACCGGCCAGCCGGACAGCTCCTCCTTCCTCTCCCGGTACTCCTCCGCCTTCACCTCAGCCCCTGCCTCCTCACGGCTTCTCCACCGGGGCGGCAACCAGGTTCCCCCATTCCGTCCAGCTGCCGTCGTAGTTGCGTACATCCTTGTAGCCCAGCAGGTACTTCAGCACGAACCAGGTGTGGCTGGAGCGCTCCCCGATCCGGCAGTAGGCGATGACCGGCTTGGCGCCCGTCACCCCCGCCCCGCCGTACAGGGACTTCAGCTCCTCCGCCGACTTGAACGTCCCGTCCTCGTTGCAGGCCTTCGCCCACGGGATGTTCCTGGCCCCCGGCACATGCCCGCCCCGCTGGCAGGTCTCCGGCAGGCCCGGAGGAGCCAGGATCTCTCCGGTGAACTCCTGCGCCGATCGGACATCCACCAGATCCGCGGCCTTCTTGCCGGAGGCCTCCTGCACCTGCGGCAGGAATGCCCGGATCGAGAAATCGGGATTCTGCGCGCGGTACGGGGTCGCCTTGAAGCGGGGCACATCCTGCGTCAGCTCCCGCGACTCGGCCAGCCACTTCTTCCGCCCGCCGTCCATCAGGCGCACGTCCCGGTGCCCGTAGATCTTCAGCTGCCAGAAGGCCCACGCGGCGAACCAGTTGTTGTTGTCCCCGTAGAGGATGACGGTGGTGTCGTTCGAGATCCCGGACTCCGACATGAGCTTCTCGAACTGCGCCTGCGGGATGATGTCCCGGCGGACGGTGTCGCAGAGCTGCCTGCCCCAGTCCCACCCGGCCGCGCCGGGGATGTGCCCCTCGGAGTAGGCCTTGGTGTCCACATCCACCTCCACGATCCGGACGCCGGGGTCGTTCAGATGCTCCTGGATCCAGGAGGTGCTGACAAGAACGTTCGTTGCCGTTTCGGTCTCTGTTGCCATCGGGAAGTCCCCTCTTCAAGTACGGTACGACGTACCTAGACACCCTCAGGTACGTCGTACCTGTCGTGGTAGCTATTGTATCACTGCACGATTCCCGCTTCCAGCCAAGCGTATTCGCCACGGAGCAACCCCTGGGCCACGCGGTAGTTCTGCCGGTCCTCGGCCCGGTCCGGACGGCTGAGGTTTTCCAGCACTCGCCGGCGCGCGAACCGGCAGAAGAGGTCGGCCAGCTCGACCGGCCCCTCAGCGGACAGGGCGGGGACAGTCCCCTTCGGGGACGGGACGGGGACAGTCCCCTTCGGGGACAGTCCCCTTATTAAGGAAGCCGCGCGGGAGATCGAGGCCCCCATGGCGAAGAGATCCACGCCGACGTCCACCAGGCGGAAGAGGACCATCTGTCGCTTCTCCAGCCTCTGCTGATGGCGGATCATCTGATGGAACAGCCCGCGGGCCAGCCGCCGGCTCTGCGCCCGGAGAAAGGCATAATGCCCGCGCAGCCGCCCCGGCAGATCCGCCGGCGCGCCGGCTCCCAGCACCGGCAGCCACTGCCGCGGGTACCAGAGGGTGTAGAACGCGCCTGCCCGGACCGCCGCCTCCAGCCGGTGCCGCAGGGGATATTTCGGCAGGATCATGTCAAACGCGAGCTGGATGTGGGGATCCAGCGCCTCCCGCGCCAGAAAGAGCCGCATGATCTCGCTCGTCCCCTCGATGATCCGGTTGATCCGCGCATCCCGGAAGATCCGCTCCACCGGAACCGGCTCCTCCCCCCGCCCCTTCAGGGAATCCGCCGTCTCGTACCCGCGCCCTCCC
>CAYFHV010000005.1:3011-32256 GCA_964343105.1 uncultured Planctomycetia bacterium
CCAGGAGACCTCGGTGCAGAAGAGCTTCGCCATCGCCGCCTCGATCCGGATATCCAGATCGCCCCGGTCCGCCCAGGCCGAGGCCAGCCAGGTCACCGCCTCCATGGCGAAGAGATGCGCCGCCATCCATCCCAGCTTCGAGGCGACCGCCTCGTGCTCCCCGATCGGCCCGCCCCACTGCTTCCGCTCGAGCGCCCACTTCCGGGCGATCAGGAGGCAGCGCTTCGTCCCGCCGATCGACCCCGCCGGCAGGGTGAGCCGCCCGGTGTTCAGGGTCATGAGCGCCAGCTTCAGCCCCCGCCCCAGCCCCCAGAGGATGTTCTCCTTCGGCACCCGCACGTTCTTGAAGCGGAGCAGCCCGTTCTGGATCCCCTTGAGCCCCATGAAATCGCACCGGTGCGCCACCTCCACCCCGGGCCAGCCCCGCTCGACCAGGAAGGCGGTGATCTGCTTGCGGGCCCTCCCCCCGATCACCCGCTCCGGGGTCCGGGCCATCACCACGATCACCTCCGCCACCGGCCCATTCGTGCACCAGAGCTTCTCCCCATTCAACAGGTAGGCCGATCCGCCATCCACCGGGGCGGCCATGGTGGACATCTTCGCCGGATCGGACCCGACGTCCGGCTCGGTGAGGGCGAAGGCCGAGATGGCGCCGCCGGCCAGCCGCGGCAGGTATCGCTTCTTCTGCTCCTCCGTCCCGAACATCTTCAGCGGCTGCGGCACCCCGATCGACTGGTGGGCGGAGAGCCAGACCGCCGTGGAGCCGCAGTGGCTGGCGATCAGGGCAATGGCCCGGTTGTAGTTGACCTGCGACAGCCCCAGCCCGCCGTACTCCTTCGGGATCTTCATCCCGAAGCAGCCCAGCCGTACCAGCCCCTGGATCACCTCCGCAGGGATCTCCCGGGTCCGGTCGATGGCGTCGGGATCCACCTTCTCTTTCAGGAAGGATTCCAGCTTGGCCAGATAGGCGTCGCCCAGGCGGCGGTCCTCGTCAGGCTGTGTCGCGTAGGGGAAGAGCCGGGAGGTGAGCACCCGCCCGAGGAAGATCTGGCCCG
Organism: uncultured Planctomycetia bacterium; assembly: GCA_964343105.1. GTDB lineage: Bacteria > Omnitrophota > Gorgyraeia > 1-14-0-20-64-10 > 1-14-0-20-64-10 > CAYFHV01. The sequence goes on from CAYFHV010000005.1 coordinate 4,067, forward strand.
CCACCGTCGGCCGCTCCCACTTCGCCTCGCGGGCGGCCTCCATCACCTCCAGCGCCTCGGCGGCGCCGGGGATCCTCTGCGCTTCCTCAGCGGGGCTCATCGGCGGGCCTCATCGGGGCCGAGTATACCACGGCCGGCCTGCCCGCCTGCCGCCAAAACCGGCCCTTCCACATATGACCCATCTTAAATTAGTATTTTCCACTATTGACATTTACGGATTTGCCATGTATACTTCCCATTGAAAGAAAATGTGCCACATGCGTCTCTCCCCGAACGCTGGCATATACCGGCCCTGGCGCCGGCGAAACGCTTGGAGCTCACCTGCTCGCGCAGTCTCCGCCGTCACTGCCTTTTGCTTCCTATTCCTTGAGAGCCGCAGCCGAACGATGCGCCAACCACGGAGGGAACCATGCTGACCGGAAAACGCAAGGCCGCGCTCCTGGGTGTGGGGCTGTCTCTTGCGATCGCCGTTGCATCGCAGGGGAGGGCCCTTGCCCAGGTGCCGCAACTCATCCGCTACCAGGGGACGCTGACCGACGCGGCCGGGTCCCCCTTGAACGGCACCTACACGCTGACCTTCCGCTTCTACGATGCGGCCACCGGCGGAAACAAGATGTGGGAGGAAACCCAGAATGGCGTTGCAGTCACCCAGGGGGCTTTCAGCATCCTCCTCGGTTCCGTGACAGCGCTCACCCTCAAATTCGATAAGGACTGCTGGCTGGCCGTCTCGGTCAATGGGGCTGCGGAGCTGACCCCTCGGCACCGGGTGGCTTCCGTCCCCAACGCCTATCTCTCCGACAAGGCCGAGGCGCTGGTTGACCGCGGGGCCCGCGTCATGCACAGCGTGGATCAATCCATTGCCGATAACGTAGCCACGAAGCTCGCCTTCAACCAGGAACGATGGGACACCGATACCATCCATGATGAGACAACCGAGAACACGAGATTGACCTGTAAGACGGCCGGGAAGTACCTGATCTTTGCCAACATCTCGTGGGACTACCGGCCGGGCGGCGATCGCCGGATTGCGATCATCCTCAACCGGGCAGCGGATCTTGCCCGGGTCTCTTCGGGTCCCAATCCCGTGAACAAGACCTGGCAACAGATCATCACGTATGCCAACCTGGCGGCAGGAGATTTTGTGGAGCTGGAGGTTCAACAGACATCGGGAGGGGCTGTCACGGTGTTGAGGGAGCCCCCGTTCTCTCCCGAATTCGGAATGGTGAAAATCTCATGAAAAAACTGATCGGTCTTTTGGTCGTTCTGGTGTTTGTCTCCCCAGCGCAGGCAAGAACTTTAAAGTTTGAAAGAGGAACCATCGACGTGAATCAGCTGCACGAAGAGCTGCTCACCCAATTCCCCCAGTGGCGGGGAACCCCGCAACCGGATGGCTCTTGGCGGGACCCTTCCCTTTACGTGGAGAGCACCGATTCGGAGATTCTCCTGACCATTCCGGAGGATGCCCCCGAGGCCTTGGTGAACCAGGTGGTGGCGACCCATCATCCCCGCCCCCTAGAAGCGGAGGAGCCGGCGACCGAGAAAACCGCCCGGGAGAAATTGAGGGTTTTGGGATTCACCGACGCGGAGACAACTCAAATCGTGAACTGAACTCGGAACTCGGATGCAGCTCCCCCATCTCACCCCGATCCTTATCCTCGTCGCCCTGGCGGCAGAATTCTTCCCGCCTGTCGCCTACGCCTCCTCCCACAAGGATCAATTGGTCAGCGGTGGCGGCAAGTGCTCTGCCGCCGCGACCCAAATCTCCTGGGCGGCCCTGGGGGAACCTCTGGGGGGCCGGATGAGTGGGGGTGGGTTTGTCATCCTCGGGGGAGGATCTTCCCCGCCGGTAGGCAACTCCGCCCCTGGGATTTCCGCTTTCTCTCCGGCCGATAAGAGTCGCTTCTACCAGGCCGCGGTCGCGACCCTTTCGGTCACCGCCACCGACAGCGACAACGATCCGCTCCAGTACCGTCTTCTGGTGGACGGCGCCATTCTCCAGGATTGGTCCAGTTCCGCGACCGCCACCTGGAACACCGCCACCGCGAGCTTTGGCTGGCACACCGTTCGGGTCGAGGTCAAGGACCCCACGCATCCCGCGGTGGCCCAGGAATCCCGGGTGTTTATCTTCTGGCGGCCTCCGAGCCCATGAAGACGACGCCTTGGCAAAGGTGGATTGCTCTGGCCCAGCTCGTCGCCTTTACCACGACGATGACGCTCGAGGGGCGCGCCTACGCCTCCCACTTCGGAGGGCCGCCGAGCGCTGCCGGATCGGCCGGGGCGCCCGCAGGCAAGATCCTGGAATCGTTCCACTCGGATCTGAGTACCGGGCGGGCTGTCTTTGGAATCCCCCTGGCTGTCCCTCCGGGCCGCCGGGGCATCCAGCCAGGGCTTTCCTTCACCTATTCCTCCTCCGCCCGGAACGGCCCCTTGGGGGTAGGCTGGAACCTGGAGCTGGGCTCGATCGAGCGCTCCACCCGGTTGGGGCTGCCGAAGTTTGATTCCTCCGATACCTTTGTCCTCAAATTTGGGGGAGTCACCGCAGAGCTTGCCCAGATCACCCCCGGGGAGTATCGCCTAAAAGACGAGCAGCTCTTTGCCAAGATCCTCTTTACCACCAGTTCCTGGACCTTGACCGCCAAGGACGGCTCTGTGGCCACCTTCGGCTCCACCTCGGATTCCCAACAAGTGGTCTCCCAGGGGACTTTTGGCTGGTTCCTGAAGGAGGTCAAGGATATCCATGGCAACCTCCTTACCATCACCTACACGATTTCCAACAGGCAGGTGTACCCTTCCTCTATCCAATATACGGCCCATCCGGCGACCGGCCTTTTGCCAACCCAAGAGGTCAAGTTCACCTGGGAGCCGCGCCCCGACCTCGAGCGGGACTACCGGTTCGGGGAGCTCATCGAGACCAACCAGCGCCTGAAGGCGGTGGAAACCTTCACCAACGGCCTCCTGGTTAAGAAGTACACCCTCGCTTACACCGAAAGCCCCATCACCCGACGCTCCCTCTTAAGCACGGTGACCACGGTGGGCAGCGATGGCGTGACCTCCCTTCCCCCCATTTCCCTGAAGTACTCCGATACCTTCGGCGGGTGGTTCTCCTCGAATGTGTGGAATAACCCTCCGACTCCAGAGAATCTTCTCCTCTTCTTTGCGGAGGGGCCAGGCGGTTCGGATGCCGGAAGGCGCCTGGAGGATATCAACGGTGACGGACTGCCTGACCTTCTGGAGAGCAGGCACAACTCCCAGCGCTGCTGGAGAAACACCGGCTCCGGCTGGGTGCTGGACAACCGCTGGGCTCCCCCGCAGCCCTTTATTGAGTCAGGGGGAAAGGATGCCGGAGCCCGTTTTGTAGACCTCAACGGAGATTCCAGGGTGGACCTGTACTACGGAAGGCTTGACGCCCCGGTGACCGCTTACCTGAACACCAGCTCCGGATGGTCCCCCCGCTCCGATGCCTGGAGCACTCTCCCGACAGGTAAGCCCCTGCTTATGGTGATTTGGGATCAGGTGGAAGGCAGGTGGGATTGGAGGGACACCAGCTGTCGATTCGTTGATCTCAATGGGGACGGAAAGAGCGACCTCATTCAAAGCGGCGCGGCCTTCCTCAACACGGGAAACGGCTGGGTGGAGGCCTACCGCTGGGCGCCACCCTATCCCTTGGTCGCGAACGATTATACAGATGCCGGTGCCCGCTTCGGAGACTTTAATGGAGATGGCCTGACCGATCTCGCCTACGGCCGGGACGGCGCCTCGCCTGGATCTGCCGTGTACCTGAATACCGGAAACGGCCCCTCCTCCACCGGAGCCGGCTGGGTCTACTCCACAGCGTGGAACTCTCCCCAACCCTGGGGCAGCCTCTATTTTGCCAGCAAGGCCGGAGCGGCTACCCCATGGCGGCTCATGGACATCAACGGGGATGGGAAGGTGGATCTCTGGATTGGCGATCCCAACTCCTTATGGGCCCGGATCAACACCGGTTCAGGGTGGGTCACCGATGATCGCTTTGGTCCACCGCTGGGCTTCCACTTGGATAACGGCCAGGACGGCGGGGCACGGTTTGCCGACTTAAACGGCGACGGGATGACCGACATCTACTACGGCCGGGAGATCGATCCTGCCCGGCATGTGGATTATCTCTGGACCAGCACCACCGGAGTCACCCTGGCCACCCCGCCGGATCTCCTAACACAGGTGAACAACGGGATCGGGGGCACCACCACCTTGACCTTCCGGCCTTCCACTGCCTATGACAACAGTGGCGGCGATGGGATCGCGGACCTTCCCTTCGTCACCCCCACCGTGGCCACCCAGACGATCGCCAATGGCCTCGGCTGGTCCGCCACGACACAGTTTACCTGCTCCGGGGGCAACTTCAACGCTGCCGAGAGGGAATTCTTGGGCTTCTCTTACGCCAAGGTCACCGATCCGGAAGGCCACACCGCCGAGACCTGGTTTCTCCAGGATCCCCACTTGAAAGGCCGGCCGTTCAAACAGGAGGCCAAAGATGCCGCAGGCAAGCTCTACACCCGCTCCGAGAACGCCTGGGCCTGCACCGACCTGTTCCCAGCGGCGAAAGTCCACTTCTGCCACCTGGCGGAGACCACCTCCACGGTCTTCGATGGGGACGCCACCTCCAAGCAGACCAAGGCGAGCTTCACCTACGACCATTACGGCAACGTCACCCAACAGGTGGAGCATGGAGAGACCTCCCTCCTCGGGGATGAGCGAACCACCACCACCGAATACACCCTGAACTCCTCTCTGTGGCTCATGGCCTTTCCCTCGCACACGCTGACCGTAGATTCCGCCAATACGAAGCTAGCCGAGGCCTGGTTCTTCTACGACGGGAATGCTCTTTCCACTGATCCGCCCACCAAGGGGCTCGCCACCAAGAGCGAGGCCTGGCTCTCCACCGGACCACCGAATCCGGTGGCGACCTCGACCTACAATCCTTACGGCAACAGGATCAGCACCACCGACACGCTGGGCCGCACCACCACAACCACCTACGATCCCCAGGCGATCTTCCCGATTCAGGTCACCAACGCCCTAGGCCACACCTTGAAGACCACCTACGACCCCAGCACCGGCGCTGTTTTGACCACCACCGATCCCAACAGCCAAGTCACCCGAAACGTCTACGACACGCTGGGGCGCTTGACCGCCGTGATCGGCCCGCAGGATTCTGAAACTTCCCCGGCGGTCCGGTATGAGTTTGATCTTTCGTCCCTCCCCACTCGCGTCACCAAACAGAGCAAATTCACTCACAACCCCGCCCCCTTCACCTCCGCCTACTACACGTCCCACGCCTTTGCGGATGGCCTGGGCCGTGTGATCCAGACCCGAGCCCCGGCGGAAAACTCCGCCCAGCAGATCGTCTCAGGGAACGTCGATCTCGGATCCCGCGGACAGGTGATTGCCAGCTGCCTCCCCTACTTCGCTGCCAACTCCGACCGGTACGCCCCACCTCCACCAAACACGCCGAAGGTCCGGTACGAGTACGACTCTGTTGGCCGCGTGACCAAAACCACCGACCCCGACGGCGCCACGACGGGAGCCAGCTACAACGACTGGACCGTGACCCTCACCGATGCCAAGGGAAACACCACCGTCAAGGAATCCGACGCCTACGGCCGGCTGGTGAAGGTCACCGAGCCGGCCACCGCCGATCATGGCGCAGGGACCACCACGTACGCGTACGACCCTCTGGGCCGCCTGACCCAGGTCACCGACGCCCGGGGCAACGTCACGCGGATCGCCTACGACTCCCTCGGCCGAAAACGGACCATGGATGATCCGGACATGGGTCACTGGGAGTACACCTACGACCTCCTCGGCAACCTCACCCGCCAGACCGACGCCAAAGGCCAGATCCTGGAGTTCACCTACGATGCCCTCAACCGCCTTGTGCAAAAACGGGGACTGTCCCCGCAGGGGACTGTCCCCGCGGTCCTGGCCAGCTACGCCTACGACGCCGGCGCCGATCCGACCGGAAGCCCGAAGCCGAACCTGATCGGGCGCCTCTCCAAAGCGACCTACCCCAGCGGCTCCACCGAGTTCTTCTACGACCGCCTGGGCCGGGAGACCAAGACCGTCAAGGTGATCGACGGCGCCTCCTTCACCGTCCAGCGCGAGTACGACCCCCTGAACCGCCTCACGCAGCTCACCTATCCCGACAGCACCCTGGTTCGGTACGCGTACACCCCCCAGGGGATCAACCGGATCACCTTCTCCCTGGACAGCGGCCAGACCTTTTCCGATCTCCTCACCAACGCCGACTTCAACGCGGCCAACGAGACGCTCAAGCTGGCCCTCGGCAACGGGCTCACCACCGACTACGCCTATGACCCCCTGACCCTGCGCATCTCTTCCATCCGCACGGCCAACGCCTCCCTCCGGACCCTGCAGGATTTCACCTACGCCTTCGACCCGGTGGGCAACCTCACCGCCCTCACCGACCGGGTCAACACCGCCAGCCAGACCTTCCGGTACGATCAGCTCAACCGCCTCCAAACCGCCGCCGGCCCGTACGGCAGCTTCCTATACCAGTACGACTCGCTCGGCAACCTCCTCTCCAAGGACAACGGCGCCGCCCTGACCTACGGCCTGGCCGACGGCACCAAGCCCCACGCCGTCACGTCATTGCGAGCCGCCGCAGGCGGCGAAGCAATCTCGCTTTCCTATGACCCCAACGGCAACCTCACCCAGCAGGGCGCTGCCCGGACCGTCCAATACGATCTGGAGAACCGCCCCGTTGAGATCGTCAAGAGCTCCGGCCAATCCTCCACCATCCTCTTCACCCTCCAGCCCGGTTGGAACGCCATCGGCCTGCCCTTCGCCGTCGCCGATCCCTCCATCCGCGCCGTCCTCTCCTCCCTCGCCCTGGGCACTGAGTACGATCAGCTCTCCAAACCGAAAGCCGGCACACCGCCGTGGGACTCCTTTGTCGGCGACCCCGACGCCGACCAGACCACCACGCTTGATTTCGGCAAGGGCTTCTGGATCCACAACCCCAAGGCCAGCTCTGTCACGTTCAGCATCTCCGCGTCCACGCCAAGCCCGCGAAGAACCCTCAGCCTCTCCGCCGGCTGGAACCTCATCGCCGCCCCCAACCTCGCCCCCGCCTCTCTCTTCAGCACCCTCTTGGGCCTCGCATCCGGGACCGACTACTCGGACGTCAAGCGCTGGAACTCCTTGACCCAGGCCTTCGAGGCCCTCACCCCATCCTCCACCGTCTCCCCCGGCGACGCCCTCTGGATCAACGTGCTCGCCGCCAAGCAGTGGCAGTATCCAACCCCCTTGATCACAACCACCACCTTCTTCACCTATGACGGCGACGGCGGGCGCGTCAAGCTCACCACCGACGGCACCCAAACCTCCACCTTCGTCGGCGAGCTCTACGAAACCCTCCCCGGCGGCACCAGCCGGACCCACATCTTCTTCGGCCCCACCCGCCTCGCCACCCTCGAGCGCACCCCGCTCCTCATTGCGAGCGCAGCGAAGCAATCTCGCTCTTTCCTGGCCCGCGCCGACTCCGCCCTTTCCCGCCGCACCCCACGCAAGCTCCGCCGCGCCCTCGCCGCTGTTGAGGAGTTCTTCGTCGGCACCGCCTACGCCGCCACCCCCACCCCCTCCGGCACCCAGCTCCACTACTACCACCCCGACCACCTGGGCTCTGTGAACCTGATTACGGACCATACGGGGGCGCAAGTACGGCTTCAGGAATTTTCCCCCTTCGGAACGTTGTCCCGCTCGGAACAGGCCCCCGGCGCAGGCGATAACCCCTTCCATTTCACGGGGAAACGGCTCGATTCCTCAACCGGTTTGTACTACTACGGCGCGAGGTATTATGACCCTGAGCTTGGGAGGTTCATCCAGGCTGACCCTACCGTCCAACACCCAGATGACCCCCAAGATCTCAACCGTTACGCGTACGCCCGGAACAATCCTCTCCGGTACGTCGACCCGACCGGGTTAGGCTGGAATCCATTCAGGGGCATCGCTCGCGCTTTAGGGAAAATCGGTCGAGTCGTTGTCAGCGCCATCGTCGCGGCGGTTACTTTTGTGGCCGTAGGTATTGCAACTGGAGGAAATGTTCATCTGGCCGCTGCTTCTGCCGCAGCGATGTTTTCTTATACGAACACGTTCTTAAACGCCTCTGCCCAAGGAGCATCTTTAGGCCGCGCCTGGGGGGCGGCCACAGTAAATGGGCTTGCTGCCTTCGGAGCGGTCTATTTTGGGTGGAATGCCGGAATTGTCGGTGCAACCCTTATAGGCGCAGGATTCGGAGCTGCAGGAGGAGCAACTTCTTCTGCGATTCTAGGAGGTAATCCCGGCACTGGAGCCTTGTCGGGTGCAGTAGGCGGTGCTACTATGGCAGTGGCTGCGCCAGTATTCGGACTGGTGGGGGGTGCGGCAGCGGCCGGTGCTGCCAGTGCAGCGGTCGCTGGAGGCAATGTTGGAGAAGGAGCTTATCTCGGTGCCATCGGCGCCATCACCTTCCTCGTCGCCTCTGCTAGTTTCCAAGCCGCAGTCGACGCGGGGCGTGCACGAGCGGCTGCAAAAGGAGCGGCCCCAGCCGAGGCAGATAGTCAAACGGCCACTCTCGCTGCCAATAAAGAACAAGTTCTTGCCCAAGCCACTCTACGTCAAAGAGGCGTTGATTCGGATGGGTCTGTTCTTACTGTGAATCAAGCGAATCAAAAAGTTCTCCGCGCACAGGATATGATGGGTCAAGGGCAGAATCTTGTAGAAGTAGGGTTAGCCATGGCTAGCATTGGAGCGTCGAGAGGAAATGGCTATCTTGGGTTTGGTGGTCTTGCAGTAGCAGGAGTGGGTGCTGCTAGGTGGATCTATGGGGGATATGTACAGGCGCAGGGTATGCGGGAATTAAATATGATTCGCTTCGAAGATGCGCGAGAATCTGGTATAGAACCGGCAGAACTCTTTTATTAAAGAAATGTCGCATATTTCTTCGAAAAAATTAATACGGTGGACTTTTTGGGCAGTTATGGCCCAGGCGTTTCTCAGCTTCCTTTTAATTGGACTCGAAATCTTAAACGTAGTCGAGCTTGAGGCGACTGAAGGTGTATTTCGGTGGCTGGTTCCAATCATGTTGACCACAGCATTTGTAATGATTCTTGCCGAATTAACGAATCCTGCTAGAAAGGAGAATACTCAGAGGTGGTGGAATCAGGTTTTCTGCTATGGTCTGACTGGCTGGATTGGTATTCTAGTGATCAGCCAATGGTTCATGGCAGCGGGCTTTTTGAAACATGACCTTTTCGCACCAGGCCGTTCCCTCCGATTGATTCTTCTCGGAATAGTTATTGTCGTTGCAGTTGCTGGGAGTTGGATTTCTAAAAGGCGTGTAAGATAGAACCTTTCAGTACGACGCCTGACCCACATCCGACCGCCTACGACGGCGACGGCAGTTCTTCTACGACCACCCCGACCGCCTGCAAGCGGCCCCTGAACTCCTAAGGCGCCCGACCGCGTACATCTACGACGGCAACGGCGGGATCATTTCGGTACGACGGGCCTAACCCGCTTTCCATTGTTTTCACTCTGCCTGTAGCTCTTTGGTACAGTTTTCACCGGGCCGCTGCCCCGCAAAACCCGTCAGCCACCCGTCTACAATTTGACCAAATTCCAGGACTCGGTAACCTGCCGACGTTAATCGCATTGATCCCGGTTATGAATTGGATCGGAAAGTTGGTGCTCCGCAAAAGGGGACTGCCCGTACCTTCCCGTTTCATCGGATGGACCTTGTTCTGGAGGGGAGGGGGTTTAGCTCTGATCCTTGGCATGTGCAGTGCATTCATCTTTGTTCTGCCCGCTGCTCTCCTGTTCCACTCGAAATCAAACGCACTGGTGGTAGTGGCGCTCCTTGCCACCCTAATACCCTTCTCGGCGATGTTTTCCTACGGCTGGGCAACGCCCCGCGTCTCCCGGATGGCCACTCCGGGAACAGAAACGGCGAATTGACCAACTTTGAATCCGGGACTGGTTTGCTGCGAGGGGAAATTATTTGCCCGCGGTCTGGCGGCTGGATATAATGGATATAATTCGGGAAACACCTCGCTCTGTGTCCACGTTTAAGGAGAACAGGGAAATGTGCGGGTGGCTCTTCCTGGTGTTAATGTTGCTCGCCGCGGGCGGGTGTCAGGCGGCCCACCGGGCCGAGGGGCGGGATCCCGGAATAGATTAAATCGTGATACTCTGCTGTTTATACGGTACCTGGTACCATTCACACGGACGAGAGGCAGAAAAGGAGAAAAAAGATGATCAAACAGCTGCGGGGAAAGATGTCTTTGCTTGTAATGTCGGTAGCTCTTCTTTCGGGCTGCACCATGGCCAGGATCTATGCCACGTCGGGCAATGAGGTATCTCTGACAGAGACGAATCCGGCGGGCGGAGAATCCTTCACGATTGAGCACCGTATCGTCTTTGACTACACCGCCGCAATCGACGTACAGGAGCTTCTCCGGCAGCGATACGGAAGCGGCCACGAATTCCAGAATGTCACGGTAAAGTTGAAGAGCGACGTGATCGATTTTCTTCTCAACCTCGTCACGTTTGGTGCAGCATACAGTCGAAGTTTCGAGATCACCGGGGATAAAGTCCGCGATTCAAGTAATTAAGGACTTCGGCGAAAAACGCTTCGAAAACACAGGGGGCGCTTCATAAAGGGGCACTTCATTAAGTGATAGCAATGCCACGCACCGCACGCATACGCTGAGCGGGCCTTGCTTCACCACCTTGCCAAATAGTGCTATTTGGACATGGTACCCAACCCCAGGAATTCGTCAGAACGGGTGGCCCCTATGACCAATTCGTTGACCAAACCCTGGTCGAAACGCACTTTTAGACCGGCACCCGCAGTAACGCCTCCTAGAGACAGAGCGCTAGCCGCTACCCCCTCCTGAAGCGATTTGGTAAGCTATCCCTGCCATGCGCAGGGTGTCGGACCTGTTCGTCGAGTGCCTGGAGAAGGAAGGGGTTCGCTACGTCTTCGGGGTGCCCGGCGAGGAGAACGAGGAGCTGCTCTTCTCGCTGGAGAGATCCTCCATCCGATTCGTCCCCACCCGGCATGAGCAGGGGGCCGCCTTCATGGCGGATGTCTGGGGGCGGCTCACCGGGGAAGCCGGGGTCTGCCTCTCCACGCTGGGACCGGGGGCGACCAATCTGGTGACCGGGATCGCCGACGCGAACCTGGACAAGAGCCCCGTGGTGGCGATCACGGGCCAGGCGGCCCTGAGCCAGAGCCACAAGGAGAGCCACCAGGTGCTCGACGTCGTGCGGCTCTTCCGGCCCGTCACCAAATGGAACGCCGCCGTGACGAGCCCCGAGGTGGTGCCGGAGATCGTGCGGAAGGCCTTCAAGATCGCCGAGAGCGAGAAGCCGGGCGCCACCCACATTGAGCTGGCCGAGGACGTGGCCGGGATGGCGACGAACCAGAAGCCGCTTCCGGTCACGCGCGTGCGCCGCCCCGACCCCGACCGGAAGGCGCTGGAGGAGGCCTGCCGGCTGCTGAAGCGCTCGCGCCGGCCCCTCATCATCGCCGGAAATGGCGCCGTGCGGAAGGATTCCTCCCGCTTCTTAAGGGAGCTCGCGCGCCGGCATCACATCCCCGCGGTGGATACCTTCATGGGCCAGGGGGCGATCCCGGACGATAGCCCGGAGTCGCTCTTCACCATCGGCTTCGGCTTCCGGGACATCGGGATGGAGGCCCTCGAGAAGGCGGATCTCATCCTCACCGTCGGTTACGACCTGGCGGAGTACACCCCCGACGCCTGGAATCCCGGGAAGGACAAGGTGATCGTGCACGTGGACTTCACTCCCGCCGAGGTGTACGCGCATTACCAGCCGGCCGTCGAGGTGGTCGCCGACATCCCGGCGACTCTGCGGGAGCTCAATCGCCTCCTGTCGGCCCGCCGTTGCCGCTTCGACTGCCGGTGGTACCTGCCGTTCCGGGAGCGGATCCAGAGGGACATTGCCGGCTACGACCTGAAGGAAGGCGAGCCCTTCACCATCCCGGGCGTGCTCAACCTGCTGCGGGCGCTCATGGGACGGGAGGATCTGCTGATCAGCGACGTGGGGATGCACAAGATCTGGATCGCCCGCAACTTCCCCAACTACTGCCCCAATGGCTGCATCATCTCCAACGGCCTGGCCAGCATGGGGATCGCGCTCCCGGGGGCCGTCGCGGCGTGCCTGGTGGATCCCAAGCGCCGCGTCGTGGCCGCCATGGGGGACGGTGGATTCCTGATGAACTCCCAGGAGCTGGAGACGGCCAGCCGGCTGGGGGTGGCGTTCACAACCCTCATCTTCAACGACGACGGCTACGGCATGGTGAGCTGGAAGCAGCGGATGCACCACAGCCACGCCACGGGAACGAAGCTGACGAATCCCGACTTCAAGGCCTACGCCGAGAGTTTTGGGATCCGGGGCTACCGGCCCGGCTCCCTTCGCGAGCTGAAGGCCCAGCTCAAGGAGGCCTTGACCTGCGGGGAGCTGGCGGTCATCGAGATCGGAGTGGACTCCCGCGTGAACGAGCGCCTGAGAGGAAGCGCGGCGGCCTCACGGCGCGGCCGGGGGCGCGCGCGGGGCCGCCGGCGGTGACCTTCGACTCCATCAATCCTGCCACCGGCCAAAAGCTCGAGACCTGCGTCCTTTTTTTTCTTGACGGATTTGCGTTTTCAGCATAATATTTACACATGAGATACAGAGCGATCCGCCCGAGGCTTATCCTGCCTCTGGCGGGTCTGGTGGGGATTGCCCTCCTGGTTGGCGTCGTTCTGGCCGCCCGGGCGCTCACCCACAGAGAAGAGCTGCCGCCCACCGCATCGGAGCAGGCCCCCGCCCTGCCACCCAGCCTCGCCCTGGCCACCCCGCCAGTCCACGCTCCTTCCCCGCAGCCCGCGATTTCCCCCTGGGAGCACCTCTCGCCCAAGGATCTGGAGGAGGCAATGGAGGAGCGGGAAGAGGCGGAGGATATCCTCCAGTTTCTGCGTTCCCGGCTGGATACCTACGCTCAGGGGAAACAGGTTCCCCTGCCGGCACTGCCCCCTCTGCCCGCGGCCGCGCCCCAAGGCGGTTACCTTTCCGGCCCGCTGTCCTCCGCAGTGCCGCCCGCGCTCCGCCAGCCCACCATCCGTGAGGTCCAGCTCGCCGCCATCCGCTACGCCGAGGTGATGCCCGAGAAGATCAGCCGCTGGCGCTGGCTGGCCCAGCTCAGGAACTTCATCCCCCGGTTCACGGTTGGCCTCGATCAGGACCGCGACACCACCATCGCCTCCTCCACCTCCGCCGGGAAGACCACCTTCGCCGTGGGACCGGAGGATGAGTCGGTCAGCCTCGACTTCGGCTTCACCTGGGACCTGGCCAACCTCGTTTGGGATTCTGCTCAGACCTCCATTGACGTTCGATCCCGTCTCATGGTGCAGCTCAGGCGCGAGGTCCTGCAGGAGGTCACCCGCCTCTACTTCGAGCGCCAGCGCCTCGTGGCCGAGTTCGAGGCCAACCCCACCGATGATCCCCTGCTCCAGCGCGAGCGCGCGCTCCGCCTGGAGGAGCTCACCGCCCAGCTCGACGCCCTCACCGGCGGCCTCTACGCTCGGACCCCTTAAGCCTCCCCTTAAGCCTCCCCTTGACAGGTGCATATCATTCGTGTATATTATGCATGTAAAGTACATATTCCTGGAGGATAGAATATGCGAACAACAGTGGACATTCCGGAGGAGCTGATCGCGGAGGCGGTGCGAGTGTCTCACGCGAAAACCAAAACGATGGCCATCACCCTCGGACTCAAAGAGCTCATCAACCGCAAACGACTCGATGAACTGCGCTCCCTCCGAGGAAGAATTGACGTGAATCTCGACGTCCGCGAATCGCGCCGGCGTTAAGGAACCCGCTTGGCCGATTCCCCGGGGATCCTGGTGGATAGCTCCGTATGGGTAAAATTCTTCCGAACCGGCCGCGCCCCGGAAGCCATCCATCTGGAAGGACTGATCCAGGCCGCGGCCGTGAAGACCTGCGCACCCGTCCGCGCCGAGGTTCTCTCCGGTGCACCGACCCTGAAGGAACGAACGAGGTTGCGTGAGCTGTTTGACGCCGTCGACCTCCTGGAGCTTCCCGTCGATATCTGGGAGCGCGTGGAGGAGGCCCGCTTCCACCTGGCACGGAAGGGTCGGCAGACTTCTCTCGTCGACCTGATGATCGCCGCAACTGCCTTAGCTCACGAAGCCCCGCTGTGGACACTCGATGACGATTTCGTTCCCATCCGTGATGCCCTCCCGTTTCCGCGGTACCTGCCCGAGCTGTCTCGCTAGCGAAACGCCACGTCAGCCACCCGCCCTGACCTGCCTTCGCATTGCCCACTAACAGGCCTTGAATTTTCCTGCGCCATTGAGTAAATTTGTAAGTGATACATCCTTCCTCCTGGCTTCATCCTTAAGAAAGGGAAAACCGAACCCATGGACCTCTCCCCGAGTCCGACAGTGTTCTGGAACCAGCCACACGCCATCACCACCCTGTCCACCACGCTTCTCGCGCTGAGCCTGCCCCCATGATGACGCTCTTCCATTGGCACCTCCTTGGCCTTGCGTTGACCTCGGCGACAACGTTAGGGTTTGGACTATTTGTCCTTTCGAAGAATCCAAAGCAGGCTCTCCATCGTTCCATGGCCGTTTATTGCTTCAGCTTGGCCTGGTGGAGCGGCTGGGAATGCGCGGCGCTTCTGATGCCTACTCGGGAACTCGCATTCCTGCTGCTGCGCATTGAATACATCGGGGTGGTGTTCATTTCTACCCTGTTCTGCACCACGGTTTCCTACCTGCTGAAGTTTTCCCCTCAGCGCCGAAAGCGGCTTCTTCTGCCTCTCTATGCAGGCAGCCTCATCTTTTTGCTTCCAGCCACCTTCTTTCCAAGCCAGAAATTCCTTTGGGTGAGCCCGGGACCTGTTTCGTACCTGCCTGTCTGGGGATCGGCGGGATCCTATTACTGGACCTTCCTGGCGTTCTTCATCGCAACAGGCGTGATAGGACACATCCTAGCTTTCTGCGGCTGGTACCGTTCTACAGGAGAGGAGCGGATACGACTCTTCCTGTTCTCGGCAGGCACGTCCATCGCCTACTTCTGCGGCTGTCCGGAGTTCGCGCTCAAATACGGGATTCGCCTCGGCTGGCTGAATCCCTTCGGTCTTTACATCTTCCCGATCTACATTGGGCTCCTCACCTATGCCATTGTCCGCCACCGCTTCTTGGATATTCAGATTGTCATTCGCCGGAGTCTGGTTTACTCTCTCCTCATTTCCCTGCTGACGATCGGCTACTTTGCCATCATCTTCCTCATCGAATCCCTCTTCCGAGATCGCCTGGGCTACCGCTCGCCGGTCTTTTCCGTCCTAGCCTTCGCAATCATGGCCATGGTTTTCCAGCCACTCAAGATCTGGGTCCAGCGTCTCGTGGATTGGCTGATCTTCCGTGCCCCCCAGGAGGAAATCGCCAGGCGAATGGAGCGATTGGAGGAAGAGGCAAAGCAGACGGAGAGACTCCGCTCGGTGGCCACCCTCGCCGCCGGCATGGCCCATGAGATCAAGAACCCGCTCACCGCCCTGCAGACCTTCGCCGAATTCATCCCGGAGCGCCACCGTGACCGCGCGTTTGCAGCCAAGCTCCACGACGTTTTCACCACCGAAACGCGCCGCATCCGGGAAATTGTCCAGGCAGTCCTGGACTTCGCCCGACCCAAGACCCCTCAGCTCAAGCCGGTGGACCCGGAGCGGGTCATTGCTTCCACGGTGGACCTGCTCTCCAACGACCTTCTCAAGCGCAGAGTCAAGTGGACCGTGGATTGCCAGCACAACGGCGCCACGCTACAGGCTGACCCGGATCAGCTCCGCCAGGTCCTGATCAACCTCATCCAGAACGCCGCCGATGCCATGCCAAAGGGCGGCTCACTCTCCATCGCTACCAAGTCCGAGAACGGTCACGTTGAGATGACTGTCTCCGATACCGGCCAGGGGATACCGCCGGAACTGCTGCCCAAAATCTTTGATCCCTTCGTTTCCACAAAGCCCAATGGCAACGGCCTCGGGCTTTCCGTGGTCCACTCCATCGTCCGCGCCCACCGCGGCACCATCCGCGCCCACAGCGAAGCCGGCAAAGGCACTACCCTCACCGTGAGGCTGCCGCTGTGACCCTCCAGCAGTCCATTTGTCATATCCGGCCTGCTTATAGGGGCATCCTCCCTTGCCTTCGGATTATTCGTCTTCCTAAGAGCGCCTAAGAAACGCCTCAATCAGTTTTGGTTCCTATTCTCTTTAGCAGTTTCGGTCTGGGGTTTCGGAGCGGCATGGGGTGCTTCGCCATCGGACCCCCTCGAAGTTCTTCTCAGGTGGCGGATTATTGGTGCCATAGGAATCAATTGGATCCCGGTACTCTACTTCCACTTCATCTGCCATTTCCTGCAGATTAGACGCCACTGGGTTCTGCTCATTGCCTACTCGACCGGGATACTTTTTGCTCTCCTTTACCTGACTGGCCAACTTTTTGAATCCACCCGATATCTGTGGAACGAAATTTACTGGCCGTCAGCAGGACCCCTTCATCCTCTGCATTTCCTCTGGTGGTCCGGTTTAATTTTCTACAGCCATTGGGAACTTTGGCGCGAATATAAACGCTGCGACGGAATACGGAAATCGCAAATAAAACTCTTCTTCCTCGCCTCAGTTATCGGATACTCTTGTGGCGTCCTAGAATTCCTGCCAGACTACGGAATCGATCTGTATCCCTGGAGTAATTTCGGCGTGGTCCTTTACCCCTACATGATGACGTACGCAATACTGCAGTACCGTCTATTCGACATCTCGCTGGTTATCCGCCGAAGCCTCCTTTATTCCATCCTCGTAGCATTCTTGGTCACTGGGTATTTCGCACTTGTCTATGCAGCACAGCGACTGTTCCAAATGACCCTCCTCCAACACCACGTACTTGCCCTTGCCCTCACCGCCGCAACGACGTTTGGGCTGGGGCTCCTTGTTTTCCTTGCGGATGCCCGGCGACAGTTAAATCGGGTGTTCGGGCTATACTCCCTCGCAATTTCGTGGTGGGCCTTTCTCGAACTTCTTGTGGCGTCGGCACCTAACAACTTGGCAGCCAGGGCGCTTGCGTACCTGGAATGGGTTGGAGTCATCCTGATTGCTCCGGCCTTTCTGCACACCGTGGTAAAAGTTACTGACGACAATAGGAAGTGGTCCCGACGGGTTCTCTGGGTTGCTTACTTTGCCAGCGCATTCTTCATTCTCACGCACTTGCTGTTCGACGGAATCGTCGTGGTCAAGAAATCGTCGAGTTATCCAAACTTCTTCAGCAATCTCACGCCTATAGGCGTGGGTGCATTTATAAGCTTTCTCGTGTTCATCAACATGGGATTGTGGAAACTGGCAGCATCTTGCCGCCGTGCTTCTGGGCAGAGACACCTACAATTCAAATTTCTGTTCTGGGCCTCTGTTGTCGGCTACGTTGGTGGAAGCGCGGACTGGGCACTCGCTTTTGACCGATACATACCTGTTTTGAACCCCTTCGGTATCTATACAGTCCCACTCTACTCCATCGCAACCACCTACGCCGTCCTTCAACATCGCCTATTCGACGTTAATCTCGTCATCAGAAAGAGCCTTATCTACGCGGTCCTCGTTACGATTCTGACTGTCGGATACTTTGGTGTCGTCTACGCGATCGAGCGCACCTTTCAAATCACCTTCGGATATCAATCGTTCTGGGTCTCAATGGCCGCCTTCGGTCTGATGGCCTTTGCTTTCCAGCCGCTGAAAATAGGAGTTCAGCGGGTGATGGACTGGGTGTTCTTTGGTGTTCCACATGAGGAATTAGTCAAGCGGATGGAACGGCTGGAGCGGGAAACCCGCGAGACAGAAAAACTGAGGGCCGTCGCCACGTTGGCCAGTGGGCTATGTCACGAAATCCGCAATCCGCTTCAGGTGATTCAGACGCATGCAGAATTCATCCCGAAACGATACTCTGATCCACAGTTTCGGCGCCGCTGCACTAAGGTCATGGGTACCGAAATTGTGAGGGTGAACGATCTTCTCAAACAACTGATGGATTTCGCAAAGCCCAAGCTGGCTGAAAAACGACTCATTGAACCCCACAAGATCCTGGATTCCACGCTCGACTTCCTGAACAACGAGTTCGTGAAGCGGCAGATCGAGCTGGACAAGCAGTTCCAGGCCAACGGCACCCGCGTGAAGGTGGATCCAGACCAGCTTCGGCAGGTGATCCTGAACCTAACCATGAACGCCCTGCAGGCCGTTAACCGGCGCGGCCAGATAAGCGTCACCACCCGGCAGGATAACGGTTGGTTCGTACTGGAAGTGAAGGACACCGGTCCAGGAATAGATCCCAAGATCCTCCCGAGGATCTTCGAACCTTTCACGACGACCAAGGAAGATGGAAACGGGCTGGGTCTTTCGGTTGTCCGTTCAATCGTGAAGGAGCATGGAGGCCGGATCTCTGCGGAGAACCAGCGAGGGGGCGGTGCTGTCTTTAGAGTAAGCTTACCTTCGGATTGACAACTGTCTCTAACTTGGATAGACTTCCGTAATGTCGTATCCGAATGCAGCTTCAGAAATAGTGGTAGCCATTCCTCCATTCGGGAAGAAGGAGGCGATCGCATGCGCAGGGTCGTCAAGGGCGGAGGGTGTAGCGATAAGAGTTCCAGGACACGCTTAGCAACTCCCCGGGCAAGCAACGCCATTGACGTCCACGGACTTTCCGTGGGCGTTTTTGTTTTACAGATTTTGGGAGATCCTCTAGTTACCTAAAGCTATGCAGTTAGCGTCCACGTCATCACACACAAAGCCGCTAATAGCGACAAACGGCGATGCAGTTCGCCACCCAACTCCGTTCTCATTGGGCTTAAAAGTCTTCATCTCTATAAGAGTGAGATTGAAACGCTTTTTTTACAGGAATATGCTGATGCCTTTGTTCTTTACAAGTCGCCTCGGTAGGAAGGTTATCTTCGGACACGCCGGGAGAGGCTTGTTGGTGGATTACATCTATGAAAAGAGACCCTCCGGATATACGCGGTTTGGTCGATTTATCGACCGTATACTTCTCATGCTTCCGGCAGCAAGCGCTACACAGTACAAGTTTGAGAGGCTCTCGCAGATATTGCGGGCTGAGATTGCAAAGAATCTAACGTCTGATAAAACAACAAGAATTGTGGACCTCGGTTCAGGACCGGCCAGATACCTTGTCGAGATCGCACAAAAAGAGAGGTACCGGAAGGAGTACTTTCAAGCACTTTGCCTTGATATTGATAGGCCATCCCTTCGCTTGGGAAGGCAGATCGGGCAAGGCCTTCCTATTGAGTATAGGATTGGCAACATTACTGAATTGGGCCTTTATCGGAAACTAGCCGAAAAGAAAGGTTGGAGGCCCAATCTTGTGACGATCTCTACTTGTTATGACTTTCTCGATGATAGCGCGACACGAAAATCTCTGGAAGAGGTGTACTACGGTCTGGAGCCGGGCGGCACAGTAATAATAGTCAGCCAAGTCCGCAATCCAAATGGATCCCTCCTGAAGGGAATACGGTTCGCCCGTCGTAATTCGAACGGCCCGGTCTACTACCGGGAACCATTCGTAATCAAGAAGTGGATGCAGGAATCCGGCTATAAGGAGATCCTCGCTGAACCGGATAGGTGGGGGATGTATTGCTATTACATCGGAAGGAAGACAGGTGATTATTCGACCCTCAGAGCTCCGGAGATACCGGCATTCACAAAAGGTCGCATGTATAAGAGAGTAATGCAGATGCGTTCCAGCGACGCATATCAGTATATGCGGGGTTTCAGGCCATTGGCTGGCGGAAAAGCACTTCGCGGGAACCGCATAGTAATCATGATGGCGACCAATGATTACTTAGGCCTGAGATTCCATCCCAAGGTTATTCAAGCAACCATCGATGCAGCCAAGAAGTATGGCGCCTCAACAACGAGCTCCCGGATACTAGCCGGTAATATCGAATTGCACGAGGAATTACAGTCCAGCCTCGCGAGTTTTTTGGGTGTTGGAGACACGCTGGTGTTCTCCAGCGGCTACACAGCGAATCTGGGGGTCATGGCCGCTATGCTCGGCAGCGGCGAAGTTGCCCTGGTTGACCGGTACACGCACGCGAGTCTCTTGGATGGTTGTAAGCTAACAGATGGAATCACCAGATTTTTCGCCCACAACAATACTGAAAATCTGGAAAAACTGCTAGAAGAATACGACGGCGCAAAGGCCAAGCTCGTCGTCTGCGATGGCATTTACAGCATGGATGGAGACCTGGCTCCTCTGCCTGACATACTCCGCCTTGCCCATCAATACGACGCTGGGGTAATTATAGACGATGGGCACGCAACCGGGGTATTCGGCGAAAAGGGGAAGGGAACACTGGAACATTTCAAAATCACGAACAAGGACAGGTGCCTGCTCACCGGAAGTCTCGGGAAAGCACTGGGAAGTACCGGGGGCTTTGTAGCTGGACCTCGCGAGGTGATAGATTACCTCAGGCACACTAGCCGGTCTCTGCTCTTTTCAACTGGTTTGCCTCCTGTGTGTGCAGCTGCCGCTATTGCCGCATTGGAAATCTTGAAGGAACAACCCGGGTTGATCCAGCGGTTGTGGTCTAATACTTCGAAAATGCGCCAAGGACTCATCGACCTCGGTTACAACACAGGCGCAAGCGTATCGCCCCTGATTCCGATCGTACTGGGAGATGAATATATCGTATACAAGATGTCGGTCGCCCTCGAAGAAGCAGGGGTTGTCGTAGATGGAGTTGCCCCTCCAGCAGTAAAGCAAAATCAATGCAGGCTAAGGATACGCATGATGGCAACTCATACGGACACAGACATTGCCGTTGCACTTGATCTGCTGAGGAAATTAGGCAGAAGATTCGGCGTGATCTAAGACCCTCATGCACCTGCAGACATTTCTCGCCGCCACTGGCTTGCTGAACGGTGTTACGAGTTTTGGCCTGGGTCTTTTTGTCCTCTGCAAAAACCCCGCAAAGAGTGTCAACCGAACCTATTTCCTCTTTAACCTAAGCATCACCCTCTGGAGTGCCGCCTATATCTTCTGGCCCCTAAGCCATACCAAAGAAGCCGCTCTGTTTTGGTTCCAATTGCTCCATTACGGTGCGGCATTCATCCCTGCCACCTATTACCATTTCGTTCTTGCGCTTACAAATAAGGCTGCAGAAGGTAGGCGCAGTCTTCGGCTCGGCTATTTACTTGCCGTATTTTTCGCGCTCTTGATCCCTTCTAAATTTTTCATCCGTGACATGGTGCCGAAGTTCGCCCTTGAATTCTGGGCGGTTCCGGGCGTGTTCTATCACCCATTCCTCGTATACTTCTTTTCCTTCGTAATTATGACTCTTAGATTGCTATGGAAAGAAATGGCGGTGTCTAGTGGAGCAGAGGGGAGTCGCTACAGACACGTCTTAATCGCGACGTTGATGGGTTATGCCGGCGGATCGACAAATTTCCCTCTCTGGTATGACGTTCCCATCTATCCGGTGGGGAATATCCTCGTCACCTTATACGTAGCAATAATTGCCTACGCGATTGTCCGATACCGGCTGTTGGATATAAACCTCGCCATTACACGGACGGCCGTTTTTGTCGTGGTGTATACGGCTGTATTGGGGCTGCCACTGTGGGCCGCTTTGACGTGGCAACCGCAACTAGAGGCAGGATTAGGGCACCGGTGGTGGGTGTGGGTGCTGCTCGTGTATGCGGCGCTGGCGACGGCGGCGCATTACGTCAACCTCTACTTCCAGGGGCGGGCGGAGGAGCGGCTGCTGGCGGAGCAGCGCAGGTACCAGGGGATCTTGAGGCAAGCGGCGCAGGGGATGACCCGGATCAAGCAGCTGGACCGGCTGCTGCGGCTCATCGTGCATCTGCTCACGGGGAAGGTCCGGACCCGGCACTCGGCGGTGTACCTCTGGGACGAGCAGGCCCGGAGGTTCATGGCGAAGGCCTCGCGCCAGTGGGCCGTGAAGGACCCCCCTGCTTTTGTGCGGGACGATCCGTTCATTGAGTATCTGCACTGGAACCGGTCTCCCGTTGTGACGGAGGAGCTGCAGCTCAAGCTCCGGGGCGGGGAGAGGAACCTCCAGCCGGTGGTGGCGGCGATGCGCGGGCTGGATGCGGCGGTGATCATCCCGAGCTTCGTGGATGAGCACTGCGAGGGATTCCTGCTTTTGGGAGAGAAAACCTCCGCCGGGCTTTACACGAACGATGACCTGCAGGTGTTCCATGTGCTGGCCAACCAGGCGGCGCTGGCCATCGAGAATGCGCAGTTCTACGAGGAGCTGAAGCGGACGCAGGCGGACCTGTACCAGACGGCCAAGATGGCCTCCCTCGGGCACATGGCCGGAGGGATGAGCCACCAGGTGAACAACCGGTTCCATGTGCTGACGATCCTGGCGGGCACGATCAAGTCGGTCATGAAGGACCTGGATCCCACGCAGGTCCCGGCCGACCGGCTGAAGGAGTTGTGGGCGAAGACGCTGGAGACCTTCGGGAAGATCGAGGAGAACGCGTTGCGGGGTGGGGACATCGTCAAGACCCTGCTGCGGTTCTCCCGGCCCTCCGGCGAGTACAAGGCGGTCACCCTTCCCCAGGTGCTGGCCACGGCTCGGGATGTGGTGCAGTTCCGGGTGAACCTTGGGCTCATGGATGTGATCCAGGAGATCCCGGAGGATCTGCCTGCGGTCCGAGGGGATCTGAACCAGCTCGCCGACTGCTGCTTCAACCTGATCACCAACGCCTTCGACGCCGCCCAGAAGAAGGCGGAGATGATCAAGACCAAGCAGATGAGCCCTGCGCCCAGCGATCCGGACCCATTCCGCGCCCGCCTCTGGATCCGGGCCTATGGGGAGCGGAAGAACGGGCAACCCCAGGTGGTGCTGGAGATGCAGGACAATGGCGTCGGCATGACGACGGGGGAGATCGAGAACCTGTTCATCCCGTTCTTCACGACCAAGGCGACCACTCAGAAGGGGACCGGCCTGGGGCTGTACGTGATCCATCGGATCATCGAGCAGCACGGCGGAACGATCACGGCGACCTCGAGGTACGGGGTGGGGGCGACCTTTGCGCTGCGGCTGCCGGTATGGGAGGAGGCGAAGGCGCCGGCATGACGACCTCATCGCGGGTGGCAGAGCTCCGCGGCTTCGAGAGGGCGCTGCGCTGCGGCGAGGAGATGGGGCGCGCCGAGCGGCTGACAGCGCTGGAGGCGTTCCGCCGGCAACTGGTGGAAGGCTGCGGGGAGGAGCCGACGGTGGCGATGGGATTGAAGATGCTGAGCGCCTCGTTCGATGACCTGTTTGACGTCTCGCTGGCAGACTTCTTCATCTGGTTCCTGAAGGCCCAGAGCGGCGCGGTCTACCTGGCAGGGCCGCAGGGCCTCCGGCGCATGGCCGGGTTCGGGCAGGATCCGCATCCGCCGTCGGTTGATCCGGGCGGGCCGGTATCGCGCTGGGTGCTCCAGCATGGAACGCTGGTGAGGTCCCGGATCACCCTGGCGGGGCTGGCCGCCGAGGAAGGAGAGGACCTCCTTGCGGAGCTCGACCGGCTGCAGGCGCACCTGGTGGCCCCCATCCTCGTGAACGAGTCGCTCCGGGGGCTCTTCGTGGCTGGGGCGCGGCTGGGGGGAGAGTACCAGGGAGGCGAGGGCTACTACCTGGGTCTGTTCGGCATGAGCATCCTGGCCTGCCTGGAGCGCCGCCGGCTCAATCTGCCCACCCGGTCCGAGGCGGAGGCCGCCCGGCAGGCGGAGGCGCTCGACCAGGCGCAGGCCCTGTGGCGCGCCCTGCGGAGCCCGGAGGAGCGGCTGAAGCTGCTCATCCTGGACGAGGAGCATGACGCGGCGGCCGGCTTGAGGTGGTTCTTCCGGCGGTGCGGCTTTGAGACGCCCGGGACGGCGGAGTCTCACGATCTGCGGCTCACCGTCCTGCGCGAGGCGATCCATCTGGAGGCGCCGGGCAGCGGGAGCGGCCAGATCTTCCCCAAGCCGTGCCGGTTTGCCCGGCTGGCGCGGTGGGTCCTCGAGGCGGCGTCGAACCTGGCTGTGAAGAGGGGCGAGCGAGGATAATGCCGCGCCTCCTGGTGATCGAGGATGAGCTGGAGGTGATCGACTACCTGCGCGATTACTTCCAGCTGCACGGGGTGGAGGTCCTGGCCGCGGCAACCGGCGAGGACGGCCTGCAGATCCTCGAGTCGAAGAAGCCGGACCTCGTCCTGCTGGATCTGAAGCTGGGGCCCGGGATCAGCGGGCTGGAGGTGCTCCGGAAGGCCAAGGCGGCCAAGTGCGCCGCCCAAATCGTCGTGGTGACCGCCGTGGACGACCAGAACGTGGCCGACATGGCCCGCGGGCTGGGCGCGGCGGATTACGTCACCAAACCGCTCGTGGTGGACGACCTCGAGCGGGTCGTCCTCTCCCGCCTGAAGAGTTAGCCGGGCCGGACCCTCTACGGGTGCGGGGTGATGGCAATGATGGTGATTTGCCGCGTCCTTGGCCCATAGCACCAGAAGATCCTGTACGCGGCCGGTGTGTGCTGTTGGACGTAGGCCTCGAAGACCTTCTCCTGCGGATCGTAGGGATTCTCCAGCGAGTGAAAAACGTGGGTCTGCAGGGAGGGGTGCCGAGGATTGGTTTGTAGGAAGCCGAGTGTCTTCTTGACCTGCCGCATCACGCCGGAATGCCGTGAGGAGCCCTCGAGGCGTTCAAGCTCTTCGTGGGCACGTAGGGTGAAGACCAATTCAAACATTCGCCTTACCCTTTGACGTACCTCGAAAAATCCTCCTTGGCCTTCACGAGACGGCCCTGTTTCGCGTCTTCCAGGCCTCGCCGTACCATGGCGGATGCCCGCTTATTCCTGAATAGCCAGGTTTCATGGGCAGGGAGTGAAACCATGGGGTCCAGGATCACTTGGCCGTGGGCGTTTCGATAGACCTTAAAGCTCGTTACCCGGCTTGGGATGGTCCGCCCTAAGGTGACCCGGTGCTTGGAGTCTACTCGGGCCTCTGTAACCTCTTCAAATTCAGCGTCCTTCAGAATCTCTTGCTTCAACATGGCCTTTTACCCCCGTCTCTAACCTCAAGGATACCGCAAGGTGGGAAAGAAATCAAGTGGGAGAAAGTAAATATCCCACACGGGGGTTCCTCTCCTGTCCTCCTCGGTGCCTAGAAGTACTCCTGCAGGACCTTCCGGAAGCCCTCGAGGGGTTTGAGCCAGCCGGGAAGCGGGCTGGCGGAGAGCGCCGGGGCTGAGCGGCGGCGCAGGGTGTGGCGGATCAGGCCGATGGCGGTGGTGTCCTGGCTGCGCAGGATGACCCCGGGCGGAAGCTCCACCTCCCTCACCGCCCCTAACCGGGCCGGCAGATTGAGAAGCTCCTCCGCCATCTCCAGGAATCCTTCCAGCCGGGCAAGCTGCCCGACCGCCACGACCCCGGAGGCGGAATCGAGGAATGTCGAGCTCGTCGCCAGGCGCCGGTGGATCCTCTGAAGGAGCTCCTTGCAGCGGTGGCGGGCAAGCTGCCGGACCTGATCACCGGGGAAGCTCCGGACCGACGCCCCCACTCCGGCGCGCAGGGGAACCGAATCGCCGTTGGGGGGCTCCTCGATTGTCCGGACCTGGCCGAGGAGGTGCTCCGCGGACAGGCGCGGGATCCTCAAGTTCCGGCTGAAATGCTCGATGAGATCGTCCGATCCCCCGGGGAAAAGAAAGGTCTCCCGCACCTCCCCGTCGCTGTAGAGGACCGCCTCGGTCTGGTGGTCTCCGATCCGCAGAAGGGTGACCCCGAGATCCTGGTCCTGGGCCGACAGGACCGCTTCGCCGCAGGCAAGGCCCGGCATGACGAACTCCTCCACCTCCAGCCCGCTGCGGCTGATCACGCGGGTCAGGTTCTGGACGGCCAGACTGACCGCCGTCACCAGGTGCAGCTCGACCGTGAGTTTCCGGCCTGAAAGGCCGACCGGGTTGCGCACGCCGGACTGGCTGTCCACGGTGAATTCCCGCTCGAAGGAGTGGAGGATCTGGCGGTCGTAGTCCAGCGAGAGGGTGCGGCAGGTGGCGATCGCCTTCTCGACATCCTGCCGGGAGATCCCTGCCCCGGGCTCCGGGATCGGGATGGAGGCGGAGGCGTTGGCGCTCTTGAGGTGGTTGGTCGGGAAGGCGACGGCCGCGGTGGAGACCCGCTGGCCGGCCGCCTTCTCGAGCTGGCGGATCAGGCGGGCGATGGCGTCCGAGCATTCGATGGGGTCGCTCAAGCCCTCCTTCTCGAAGCCCTGAGCCGGGATGGATTCGACCGCCTGCACCGAGAGGCGCGATCCTTCCCGGAGCTGGCCGGCGGCAGCGGTGAACTGGCGGGGGCCAAGCTCAATCCCCGCGAGGAGCTGTTCCCTCTTCATCGCCGCCGCGTCCCCTTCCCCTTCTTCTTCGCGCCGATCACCGGATCCTCGAAGCGCAGATCCACGTAGCCGGCTGTCTCCAGGACATCGGATTTGCGCGCGATCAATTCTGCCAGACGGCGCCAGCCCTCCGCAAGCCGGTCGGAAGCGAAGCGGATCTCCGGCCCCTCCTCGAGAAGAAGATTGAGATCCGCCCCGTCCACCTGAACGCCCTTCACCGGGCGGCCGGCGACCGCCCTGCTCCGGCGCCAGCCGGTCAGCACGGTGGCCGCCTTCCAGAAATCGGGGTCGGCGACGCTGCGGCCGATCTGGAGCTGGGGCGATCCTCTTTTCTGCCCGTCCAGGGCGAGGAGAGGCAGGCCCCGGATCGGGGCCGGCTGGCCCCTGGAGACGATGACGCCGTCATCCGAAACGGAGAAGCACCGCCCGCCGGAGATCATCTGGGCGATCACCTGCCGGGGGCGCATCTGCGCCACAAGGCGGTTGGGAAGGAGCCGGCGGATCTCCTGAACCTCCACCGTCGGGTACCGGCGCTGGAAAGCGCGGCTGAGGGTCTGCAGATCGATCCGGAAGATGGAGGTGGCCGGACGGAGGCGGAAGCGGTCCGGCCGGTCCGCGCCTGCGTCAGGCCATGCCACTTGAATCTCCCGGACCACGAAGAGGGGGCTGGAGAGGAAATCGTCCGCCGCGCTCTGCACCGCCATGACGAGCGCCAATCCGGAAACCACGCTGACGCTCAAGAAGGCACCCCGCCTGGATAGCTGGGCGGTTTCCCTCACTGCGGGCAGCCCACGCGCGGGGACCGCTGCCAGGCGGATTCGAGCATCTGGCGGCACAGTTCCGCAAAGGACAAGCCGGCCGCGGCCGCCGCCTTGGGCAGGAGAGAGGTCTGCGTCATGCCGGGGATCGGGTTGAGCTCCAGCAGGACCGGGCCCCGGTCGGCCGTCAGGATGAGATCCACGCGCGAGAAGGAGTGGCAGCCAAGCGTCTCGTGGGCGGCCAGCGCCGTCTCCTGGACTCCGCGGGCGACGCTCTCTTCGAGAGGAGCCGGGACGAGGTATTCGGTTATCCCCGGCGTGTACTTGGCGGTGTAGTCGTAGAAGCGCCTCCTGGGGACGATCTGAATGACCGGAAGCGGCCGATCCTGCAGGATGCCGACCGTGAGCTCCGGGCCGGCCAGGTACTCCTCCAGGATCCAGTCCCGGCTGAAAGCCCCAGCCTGCTCCGCCGCTGCGGGAAGTTGCTCAGGCGCGTCCACAATGCTGATTCCCAGCGAGGAACCCTCGCAGACCGGCTTGAGGACGACCGGGAATGGCATCCGGGCGGCCCGCACGGCCACGCTGTCCGGATCCGCGGGCTGCCAACGGGGAATCGGAAGCCCCGCGGCCAGCCAGCGCCGGCGGCTGGTCACCTTGTCCATCCCGTACCGGCAGGCCTCAGGCCCGGAGCCGGTGTAAGGAACATTCATCTCTTCCAGGATCCCTTGGAGCGTGCCATCCTCTCCGAACCAGCCGTGCAGTGCCACGAACGCGCAGCCGAGCTTCGCAGCGGCGAGCTCCTCCGGGATCCGGTCGGGATCCTGCGACAGGACAACCAGGCGCGAGGGCAGCTCCAGCGAGAGGAGCGCCTCATGGATCGCCCGGCCGCTGCGCAGGGAGATCTCCCGCTCCCTGGAAGGGCCGCCGCAGAGGACGCCGAT
>CAYFHV010000006.1:0-31059 GCA_964343105.1 uncultured Planctomycetia bacterium
GGCCCTTGTTGATGACGTGGGTCTGAACCTCCAGCGTCCGGGAGATCTGACCGTAGGGGTCCTGAGAGAGGGTCACCACACCCACCCCGCTGTACGTCTGACCCGCCAGCGTCACCGACGCCAGGGCATTGGAGACCGATTCGAGAAGGGTCGTGTTGGGGTTGATGCCGTAGAGGAGGACCACCGCGCTTTCCGCCCTGGAGCCGTCGTCACTGGCCACGCTGGTTGCCGTCTCGCTCCGGACGAGCCGCACAAGCCCCTTGAAGAGCTGCTGCCCGTTGATCGTCTTCGCGACAGAGGTGGTGAAGTCATAAGGATCCTCGGAGATGGCGACCGTTCCGATGAACGATTCCAACTGCCCCGTCAGAGGATTCGTGAAGGTCACCATCTGCTCCCGTACGCCCTTCGGCAGCGCCTTCCAGATCCGCAGGGTCAGCGGGTCGAGGTACCGCCTCCGGTCCTCCGGCCGAACGTCCGGCAGCGCCTCGGCCAGCTCCTGATCCGTGATGACACCGTCCGACCGCATCGCATCGGTGACCTCAGCACCCAAGGTCGGGTCGGTCCGAACGAAGTTCAGGCTGGTGGCACGGGCACCGTCCAAGCTGAGTTGCTCGCTCCGGGTGAAGCTCAAGATCACCCGGGCGATTCCGGCGACCATCGCGTAGGTATTTGCAATCAGCGAGAGGGTCCGGGTGAACACGTAGGGATCGGTCGCCCGGGAAACGGTCCCGCGGAACCTGCGGATCGTTCCGCTCAGATCGGTGTACTCAATCTCCTGCTCCTCCACTGCAACCGGCAGGCCGACCCAGACCCGGCCGGAGGGCGGCCGGGAGCCGTCCGGGGCCGGGCGGCTGTAGTCCGGATGGAGGGTGGCCGGATTCTCGGTCCCAGCGGTCCGGCGGGTGACCACCTCCGCGTCGATCTCGGTCACCGCGCCGTCGAAGCCGGTCACCGTCTGCCTCGTCCGCGTTCGGATCACCTGCGCGGTTCCATTGGAGACGTCGTAGAACTCATCCGCATGCGCCCGCGTGATGCTGCCGTAGACATCGGTGGCCAGCGTGTCCGTGAAGCCGGTGGCCGCGGTGAGGATGCCGGTGCCCGGATGGAAGGCCTGATCGAGGACTTGGGTCAGTGTTGTGTCGGTGTTGTCTACGCCGGTAATCCGGGTCGCCGTCTCGGAGTGGATCATCTTCGGCCCCCCGGCCACGATGTCGTACCTCTGGATGCCCCTGATGTGGGAGGCCTCCCCAAAGACCGTCGTCCCCTCGCCGGTCACGGTGCCGGCCACGCGGATGACCAGGCCGGGCCGGACCCGCCCGGCGCCGTCCAGGAACTCCGGCTTGACGGTGCCGTCCGGATTCTTGTAGAAGGCGGGCAGATCCCCCGGCCGGGTGTCTCGGGTGGAGTAGGTGAAGTCGGTCACGGTGGTGGTCTCGACATGGTCGCCGGTCACGCGGTGCGTGGTGTTGACCGCGGTGGAGCGGCTCACCTTCGCCTGCCCGAGCTCGGCGATGATGATGTACTGGTCCGTGGTCTCGATCAGGATCTTCTCGTCGAAGACCGTCCGCCCCCAGGTGGTGGAGCCGCCGCGGGCCCCGATGAGCCGGCCGTTCCTGTCAAACTCAAACTGAATGAAGCTCCTTGTGTGGAAGGCGCTGCCGTCAATGTCCACCCGATCCACCTCATCCGGCTTGAGCTCAGGAACCGGGCGGGCCCCGGTGATCGCCTGCTCCTCCTCCACGCCCACCGGCGCAACTCCCACCTCCACCCATGGGAAGGTGCGGATGGCCTCGGGAGCCAGCGGCCCGGTCGCGGGGGGCACCGCCGGCTGCGTAGCCGAGCCGGTCGCCGGCAGCGTGACGGCCGGACCAGCCGGCTGCACGATGGCGGCCGGCGCCGCCGGAGCGGGAGCCGCAGGCGCGGAACCTGTGCTCAGGTCGAGCAGCCTCCTGACTGGCCGACCCGCTGCCGCAGATCCCGCGCCCTGCACAATGGCGTAGCCGCCGCCGGCGATCCAAAGAGCCCGGAAGGATTCCCAATCGAGGGTATAGACCTCTCCATCCGAATCCTGGAATCTCACGGTCCTCTGGCCGTTCGCCTGCCGCTCGCTTCCAAGCACCGTCACCCAGTGAGCCGGCAAATGGGCGATGAAGGCCTGGCCCTGCGTCGCCACGAAGAGCTCCAGACTGCTGGCCGAGGCGCGGATCGTCTGCAGACCGATCCCGTAAAGCTGCTGGGCCACCAGCCGGATCGTGTAGGCCGATAGCGCCGGACCGGTCAGGCCCTGGCTGGCGTCGCGCAATCCGCCCACACCCAGCCGGAGAAGCGACTCCACAACGGCGCTGGCCGCCAGGATCTCCGCCTCGGCCGGTCCCATGAGCAGGCCGCGCGCCCGGATGAGGGCCGCCAGGGCGATCGCGCCGCAGTTGATGATGAAGTTGCCGAAGGAGACGCGAAGCTCATCCACGATCTGCAAGATTCTGGACTCGGTCAGGACACCCAGGGCGCCGGCGGCCGCACCCCGCAAGAGCGCCGCCATGCCGCGCAGGATTCGCCCGATCCGGCCGTAGATCCGGTCGGCCAGCCCGGCTCGGTCGCGGAGGAATTCGAGGTCTTGCTGCCGGGCAATCGCTTCGCTGGATGGAGTTTCAGAGGCCGGGGTGAGGGAGAAGGGAGCTGCCGGTGCAGTAGTAGAGGAAGGCGCAGGGCCGGGCGTCTGCCCCGGGGGCCCCCGCGACGAGGCCGCCGACGCAGCCAGCAGACTGCTCAGCGGCGCCACGTTGGCCCCCACAATGCCGCCCAGCGCCGGCAGGGTGGGATCGTGCCGGAAGGTTCCGGCAAAGCCGTTCACCGAAGAGAAGTGGGGGCCGCTCGCGTCCAGGATGCCTGTCATATTGATCTCATCCCGCAGCAGGCCGCTGGCCGCCAGCGGCAGCCCGGTGCCCTTCACAGAGATCGTGACGTTCCGGGCAAGCCGCGCCGTTTCAAGCTGGTTGCTGTCCCGGTCGAGATCCGTACTGTCCAGAATCGGCTCGTTGGTGATCGCTACCGTCAGCGTCACCGGCCGGGAGCGGCCTGTTCCGCTCAGCCGCGCCCGGATGGCGCTCAGATCCCTCGGGTCGAGGGACGCAGTCACATCCTGCCAGTTCCCGGAAGCATCCCGGGCGAGCACCGCGACCGACCCGGAGCGGTCCTCCACCCGGTAAACCGAATCCCCCCGTCCGTTGGTGATGAAGAAGATGCCGTTGTCCACCGCCACGGAGGCCAGGGTCCTGCCGCCCACCGGAACAGTCCGGCCCGCGCGCAGATCCTTCTTCTGAGCCTCAGTGAGCGTTACACCGGAAAGGGAGACCAGCTCCAGTGTCACGGTGCTGCCGTTCACCTGCCGCGTGATCCGTGGCGCCGTGTCGGGATTGCCGTCGTTGAGCGCCGCGACCAGAGAGTCCCACTCCGCCCGGGTCAAGGTGACCTCGCCCAGGCCGGGCGGAAACCCCTGCCCTGACCCGCTTGCCTGCAGCACGTAGCCGAGATCCAAGACATCCGCCATCCGCATCGTGCCGGAATACTCCCGCCGGAAGGCCTCGGCAAAGCCGGTTGCGGTCACCTCCGCCCGGAAGAGCTCCCCGCTGGCGGGGTTCTCCGGATTGGTGAAGAGGTAGGTCCGCACGCCGGTCTGGCTGTTCACCGACATCCGGATCCCGATCGGCGATCCGAACAGGTTGCCAACCACCTGCGTGAAATTCTCCATGACCTGAACGTTGGAGAGGTTGCGCCGTTCCACCCGCCGGCTCGTGCCGCCGGCATCCTCCTGCAGCACCCAGATGGCGGTGGTGTCCCCGACGTTCAGGCGTCCCTGCTCCGCGGAGCCCAGCGCCTTCTCCGACTTGAGCGTCACCCGCGACCCATTCGCCAGCGTCACCGTCACCTCCCCGTCGTTCGGATCGGTGAGCTCTGCCCACTGTGCATCCGTGAGCCGATGCCCCGCCAGGCCGGCAGGCGTGCCGGTGCCGGCGTTTCCGGACGCGTCAGTCCAGGAAACGACCCGGACGATCCTTGCCTCCGAAGGCTTGAACAGAGCCAGCGTGACCCGGCTCCCGTCCGCCAGCGTGCGCACCACCTGCTGGCCGGTCATCAGGGCGTTCCGCTCCGCCTCGGTGAGCTGGATCTGGTCCAGACTGGGCGGGGTCCCCTGGATCGGATTGCCGGCGGCATCCCTCCAGTCCAGGATCGAGACCATCCTCCTCTGGAGCATCTGCAGCGCCCCCTGCGCCCCGTAGAGCGCTTCCCGCTCGGCGGCAGAAAGGGTCGTGGGGTTGAGCATCGCCGACTGGATCGTGACCGTCCCTCCCTGCCAGGGAACGGTGATCGGATTCCCTGCCCGGAAGTAATCGAGCACCTTCTGCGCGTTGGTGGTGGTCTCCCCCGGTTCCACCTGACCGTCTCCGTCCACGTCGAACGGCACCGTGATCTGGCCGCTCCAGGCCAACCGCATGAGATCCAGCGCCGTCAGGTTCTGCGGCGGGGTGCTCAAGCCGCTGGTGGAGACGATCTGAACCGCCATCCGGACCGGAAGCGGCGCGGGGATGTTCAGGGTGGCGATTGCCGCGTCTCCGTCTCGCGGCAATCGGATTGTCTGCGTGGAGCCGTCGGCCGCCGTCACCTGGATCTGGCCGCCGGCAAGAAGCGTCTCCCACTGCGACCGGCTGAAGACCAGGCCGCTCAGATCCGGCAGGCCGGCCGGATTGCCGCCCACCACCGCCACCTTCAGCCAGGCCAGGTTCTCGGAGTGGACCACCTCCAGGACGTATCTTCGGGGGAACTTCGTGCTCGGATCCACGTCCGTATTGCGCGGAATCCAGAGGATCCGGCTGCGGCTGCCGCCCGGATCGGTGAAGATAGCGGCGATGTTCAGGGAGCCGTCCCCGTTCCGTCCCAGCGTTGTGATCCGGCGGTTGCCCGCCGGGTCGTAATCCTGCCTCATGCCCGACAGGATGTTCCCCTGGCCGTCCCGGGCGATCTCCATCACCTTGACCACCGCCCCGCTGGAATGGTAGCTCTCCAGGCGAATGTGCCGGGACTGGCCGGTCGGATTCTGGACCGCGGGATCCCGGTAGTCGTAGCTGATCCGGACGATCTGGGAAGGGGATCCGCGCTCATAGTCCAGATAGGTGATCGTCCGCTGGGTCGCCACCTGGGTGTACCGGGCCGGCGGGGTGTCCCCCCGGGTGATGCCGGTGATCTTTCCGTTGGCGTCGGTCTGGGTCCAGACCAGCGCCTCCTTCGTGTCGGTGTAAAGCTCGGTCAACAGGAAGCCCGGGCCGTACCTGTCCACCGCCTCCAGGGGAATGTTCGCACCGGTCCGCCACTCGCCCCGGTAGGTCACCACGCGCGTCTGGAAAGAGCCCTCCTCTACCCGGATCGTCCGGAGGACGGCTCCCCCCTTCCGGTAAAGACTGGTGAGCACCCCGGTCTCATCCCGGAAGCTCTCGATCTTCTCCAACACCTCGCCCTTCGGATTGAGCTGGGTCACGACCGCCCGGCCGCTCAAATCGATGCTGAGCGCCTCCGTGCCGATGGAGCTGCGCGCAATCTCCACCACCGATGGATCGGAGGTGGCGAACCGGATCTGGCTCACCCCATCGAGGTACCGCAGGGTGGATCCGCTCGGGCCCTGCACCACGACACGGGCGGTCCCGTTC
Source organism: uncultured Planctomycetia bacterium (assembly GCA_964343105.1). GTDB lineage: Bacteria > Omnitrophota > Gorgyraeia > 1-14-0-20-64-10 > 1-14-0-20-64-10 > CAYFHV01. Next base: position 5,700 of record CAYFHV010000006.1, read on the forward strand.
GAATCCCACACCGCCCGAAGCATCAGCCACCGGGTGGAGTCCCTTTCGCCCGTGTAGCTGACCCGCGTCATCCTGCCCTGGTTATCGGAGACCACCTCCAGCAGGAACGAGAGCTCTTGACCGTTCACGGTACGGATGAGCCGCTGAACGGAAACCGTCTCATTCTGCTCCGGGAAGCTCGAGTAGGCCCTCTGGAGTGAGGTACGCTGGGCAGACGGATCATGCGTGACCGTCACGGTCAACCCCGCGGCCTGGATCGTGATCTGGTTCTGGGCGGAGAAGAGGATGGCGGTCACGTTCTCCAGAGAGAAGCTGTAGCCGGACCCGCTCACAGAGACCGAGCCGGTCGCCTTGCCCTGAGCATAGCGCTCGGTGACCGCCACAAGCCCCAGGGAATGAACCTTGCGGGTGATCTCCTCCTGCCGAACCGGCGGTGTGGCGGCGTTGTTGTCCTGGTCCACGAAGCGGACGCTCCAAGAGGTGCTGGTGGCAATCCCGAGGGGATCCAGCACCGTCTGGATCTTTTCCGTCTCGGTCTCCACCGTGGTTCCGTTCTGGGTGGCGACGGAATAACGGGTGGCCGTCACCCCGCCCGCCCCCGTCCGGATAAGGTACCGGTACTGGTTCTGGCCCGTGCCGCCGCGCACCGACAGATCGGATCCGGCCGCCGTCACCGACTGCACGTCGGTGAGGACGATCGCGCTGGCGGGGATCCCGATCACCACGCCGGCCAGCGCCCCGCTGCTGCCGTCGGCCGCACGCGCATGGTAAACGTCAACCGCGTACGGCCCCATGTTGTACGCCGTCTTGTTGTAGGCCCCGGGGTTCACCAGGAATGGAGCAACCGCGGTGCCCGCCACCCCCTGCTCCTCATCTTCCCGAAGGGCGCTGAAGGTGGGGCCGCTTCCCGACGGAACCAGGGGACTGCCGGTACCCTCCTCGTCCGTGTAGGTCATCACCACCCGCGCTTCGTCGTTGATGATGTCGTGCAGAGACCGCATCTTCCGGGTGCTCCAGTTCCCGAAGACATCGTGGCCGCTGCGGGAGTTGGAGCTGGCCGCACCGAGGAGGATCCCATCCGGCCCGTAGTGGTACGTTGCGATCTGCCCGATGTCGAAGGTGGATTCATCCACCTCCCGCGCCAGCCCAGCCAGCATGCTCAAGACCAGCTTGGCCTGGCCCAGGATGCCGTTCAAATACTGGATGATCCCCCCCTCGGTGCTGTTGCCGAAGACATCGAAGGTCCGCTGGGTGCCGGCCGATTCGGCGCGCAGGAGCCGCCCCCGCTCATCCCGGACGTTCAGGGCAAAGACCCTGGTCACTGTCCCCTCCAGCCCGAACAGGTCGTACGTGTTGGTGGTGACCGCGCTCAGGAGCTGGCCGTTGGAATCGTAGCTGGCGTCCTCCACCCGGATCTGCGTGGTGCCCGGCTGCTGATCGCCGGAACTCGTGTCAGCCTGCCGGGTGACCAGGCCGTTGAACCGGTCGTACTCCAGGCCGTTCCGGAACGTCTCGTTGCGCGCGTCCAGGAGGGTCGGCCGGATCTCGGTGGTGATCCGCCCTGCCCTCATGAGTGCCAGAAAACCCATGCCGGTTTCCCGCATGAGATTCCTCAGGATCTCGTAGGTGAGCTCCACCCCATCCGCCATGTGGACCGTCCGGGTGTCCACACCCTGCCGGCGGCTCAGGATGAACTGGCTGAGGAGCTGTCCCCGGTCGTTGTACCGGTTGAGGGAGGTCTCGACCGTCTCCGTCACGTCGTCGCTTCCGAAGCCGCGGGTGCTCACCACCTCCCGTGTGCTCTTGGCCAGATCGGAATCGTAATACTCCGTTCCCTGCCGGTAGCTGAAGGTGGACTGATCGATCTCTTCCTCAAGCTCCCGGCTCTCGATCGCCCCGCTGCGCATGAGCGCCCGGATCGGTTTTCCGCTTTCCTCGACGAGCGCATGCAGAGCCAGGGCGTCAAGCTCCTTCCCTGTTTCCTTCAAGAACAGGCCGCTGCGGATCCCTGGCCCATGCCGCCGGGCCACGGTGAGCGAGCCATCTTGCCTGCTCCTGGAATCGTACGTGACCCCGATGATCCGGTTGGAGCTCCTCAGGCCGGAGCCGGGCTCGGTGCTCTCCTCCGTGACGGCCGCGATCCTTCCCAGCGCATCGTAGGCCGCCCCGCGCCGGTACACCGCCTGCCTCTGATCCATCCGCATCGGAACGTTGGGATTGAGCAGGACCACCCCCCGCTTCACCAGCTCCTCCAGCGTGGCCATGTGGGCAGCGACCGAGCGGGCCTGCAGCAGCGCCACCAGACCCGCCTCGTCCAGCGCCTGTCCCTCCGCGTTCACCAGCGAGAACCAGCCGGCCTTGATCCCTTCCTGGATCGTGCTGGGCCGGGTGACGGTGCGTTCTTTCAAGAGGGCCTGCACTTGCTCTTCGCTGAGCGGATTGCCGTCGCCGTCCCGGTACGAGCCGTCCGCGTGCCGGACCAGGGTCCCCGCAGCCAGGAGCTCTTCGATCGTCGCCGGATCCACCACCACCGTATGCTCCCGCAGGATCGCCTCCAGCTTCTCTTCGCTGATTGGCTGGCCCTGGGCGTTGAAGGCGCGCACGATCCCCGCATCCTGCAGATCCTGGATCGTCGCCTCGTCCCCATCGGTCGAGTAGGCGTCCAGCAGCATCGTCAGGATCTCCGGTGTGAGCTCCGTCCCGTCCGGCAGGAGATAGGCCCGGCGGGTCCCGTTGCCGGTGCGGTGAATGACCCGCAGACTCGCCAGCTCCCGGCCGCTCAAGTCGTACTGGATCCCCCGCACCTCGGTCCGGGTGAGAAGCTGGTCGGCATTGGTGGTCAGATACTCGGAGTACTGAATCGGAAGGCCCCCGGCGTTGCGGATGAAATCGCCCTGGTAGCGGATCGAGCTGCGGCGGAACAGGGAGGGCATGCCCCCGGAATCCAGGGACGCCAGCGTGTCGCGGGCCGCAGCCCTCGCCGCGTCGGTGGAGTCCGGGCCGTTCAGGATCGCCAGCGCATCTTCACGCAGCCGGCGCGCATCCTCCGGGGTGGTGAGCGTCTCCTCATCGGTGGTGACGAGCAGGGCGTTGGGCCGGCCCAGCGCGTCGTTGTCGTAGGAAAGGGTCCTCTCCCGGACCGTGGTGCCGCCGGTCTTCGTGGTCCGCAGCGACTCCACCACCTGGTCGATCACGTTGTACCGGTATCCCTCGGTGACAACGCGGGATGTCCGGGTGAAGAGCCGGCCCACCGAGATCTCCCCATTCTCCAGCTTGCCGCGCATCTCGGCGGCGAGCCGGATCTCCGCTCCCGTCGCCTCCAACCCTTTCTCCTCGATCCGGCGAACCTCCGCCAGGAACCGTTCGAGGTCCCTCTGGTCGTAATGGCCGGTCTCGCTGCGCTCCTCTTCCTGCCGGATGACGAACCGGTCCGGGCCGTAGGTCAGGCGCAGGTCGGTCTCCGTCACCAGGGTGCTGTCCGAGGTGGTCCTCCGTTCCCGGATGCGGGTGGGGTCCCCCTCGTCGGTGTACTCGAGGAAGGTCCTTTCGACGGTGTACCCGGTTGTCACCGTCCCGTTCGCGGCCAGCTCCCCGCTGGCAATGGCCGCCTCCAGCCGGTCGGCCGCCGCCTTCTCCTCGTCCGAGGCGTTGGGGTCGGCGCGCACCTGGGCGATCTGGAGCCGGTAGGCATCCAGAGTCTTCTGGTCGGCGAATGGAGAGGTGCGGGCTCCCCTCTCCCGGTAGGTCGCCAGCTTGTTGTCCCTGGGACCCATGTAGGTCGCCACCACCGTGGAATCGGTGGTTCCGGTCGGATCCTGGGTGAGCTGCCGCCATCTCGTGGGCCGGTTCCCGTCGTGCTCGGTGTAGAACCGCTCGGTGACATCGGTCCACCTGCTCGTGATCCCGTGGGCGATCCGCCCGGAGAAGATCGCCTCCCGGTGCGCCAGCAACCAGGCCGTCTCTGCAGCCGAGGTAAGTTTTGCATTGATCTCCTCCAACCGTCTCACGAGAGCGTCAATGTCCGCCTGGATCCAGGTGTGGAAGTGGTCGGTCCTGACCTTCTCATGCAGGAGTTTCTTCACGGCTTCGTTCCCGGAGCTGGCGAAGAACATGGAGTCGTCCGACCACTGCAGCTCCCCCGCCGTCACCTGCCGCAGGATCAGCCGCCCTCCAGGCAGGCCAGGAATCTCCTTGTACTCCGTCGCCTTGTAGGAGTCGAGCAGCGGCCCGCCCCTGGACATGTTGTACATCATGGCAAAGGTGTCGCGCAGGAAGCCGCCGCCCGGTCCCCGGACCCACTCCCCCTCCACCCTCTCCGGCTGGCTGTTCCGGAAGAAGATCTTCATCCACTCATGATTCTGCGGGGCGCCGTCCTGGTTGCGCTGGATGATGTAGTTAAACGGCGCCGTTCCGGTGGGAAGGCCCAGCACCACTCCGGCCAGCTCCTGCGTGCGGTTGTGCCCCAGGGATCCGGTCCGGTCGAGGATCTGCATGCTGCGCTGGATCTCCGTCCCCTGAACCTGGAGGCCCTGGCTCACCATCGCGTTGGCGGTGAGCGCCGCCATCTGCACGGCCTGCTCGGTGGCCTGCATTCTCAGCAGGAGCTTGCGGAGGTTCTCCTGCCGTTCCTCGAAGCTGACGCGGTTGACGTAGTTGCCGGGGTTGTACCGGTTGACGAAGTTCTCAGGACCGGTCGGGTACTTCGGGGCTTGCGCGAATGCGGGGCGGATCGGCATCTGGGTGAGGATGAAGGCGAGACAGGTGCTTGACGCGACGAAGCGCAGGACCGGGCGCCGCCGCGGGGCGGTCCACTCCAGGATGACGCCGTCGGCTACCCCTTCAGCCGGCGCATCCCCGCGACCGAGCGGATCGCGCGCGGACGACGCCTGAGCGTCCGCGCGCGATCCCTCAGCTTCGCTGAATTCGTCCTTGGATTCTGATCTCACCGAGCTGACGACTCATCCCTTTTCCTCCAGTCGGCAGCCCGGCCACCCTGGAGATCGGTACCCGGTACCGATTCCCAGGGTCCGCAGCTTTGCGTCCCCGCCTCGCGGCGGGTTTGCCTTTATCGGGGAGTAGCTGGTTACTAAATAATAATACATTTCCTCCGGATCAAAAATCAAGCGGTAAATCTTTTTCAATGTCATTACGAACACCGGCAAAAAATCCCCTGTCGATTCCCATCGGAATCCACAGGAAATCCCCCGGATGCAAACTTTTCTCTACCCGTAAGCTTCGTCTCGATTTCGTCCAATCCGCACCCCGCAACGCGACTTCCAACCAGCACTCTAAATATACCACCTTACCCATGCAAACGTCAAGGGATGACACTAACTTTCAACTACCCTTTACCTGACGCGGTACGACGTACCTCAGGGCCCCTAGGTACGTCGTACCAAACGGCCTCCAGGTACGTCGTACCGTCGTTAGATGATACGGTTCCGGCGGGTTCTAGGAAACCGGCTTTGGAACGGGGAGCTGCGCCCTCAACGGTATCAGTCCACGGAGGAACCGTATCACGTCGTCGAGGATCAGGTAGAGGCATGGCACAACAAAGGGGGTCATGAACGTAGCAAAGGAGAGGCCTCCCATGGCAACCATTGCCATCGGAGCCCAAAGAGACGATTCCTCGGTCCTGCTGAAGGCCAGAGGGAGCAGGCCGAGGATGGTGGTGAGCGAGGTCATCAGGATCGGCCGCAAGCGGCTGATGGCCGCGTAAGTCACCGCCCGCTTCGCCCGGAAGCCGATCTGCCGGAGGCGGTTGACCTCATCGACCAGGATGATGGCGTTGTTGACCACAATCCCGCCCAAGAGGATTACCCCCATGAGGGCCCCCACGTTAAGGGCCTGATGCGCGAGGCGCAGGGTCAGGAACGCGCCGAAGGCCCCCAGCGGGGCGGTCACCAGGATAATGAACGGCTGGAGCATCGATTCAAACAGGGAGGCCAGCACGAGGAAGATGAGGACGACCGACAGGCCCAGGGCAAAACGGAGCTCCTTCTGGTTCTGGATCAGCTTCCAGTAGTTGGCGCCGAACCGCCAGTAGTAGTCCTCCGGGAAAGGCATCTCCTTGATCGCCTCGAAAACCCGCCCGGCCGCCTCGCCGAACGCGTACCGCCCGCGGTTGGCGCTGACCTGGATCATCCGCTGCTTGTTCTTCCTCCAGATCTTGGAGGGGCCGATGGCCGGCTCCAGGCGGGCCACCTGCTCCAGGGTCACCACATCCCGGCTCGGCGGCGGCAGCGTGAAGGTGATCCTGCGGAGCTTGTCGAGGGTGGCCCGGTCCGGCTCCTCCAGGCGGGTCACCACCTCCACCTCCTTGGCCTCGGTGTGATACAGGGTCGCCCTCAACCCCCTCATCATCGCGTGCAGACCTCCGCCGCTGTCCTTTCCAGCGATATCATCCACAGAGAGCCCGTACCCGGCCGCCTTCGCCTTGTCCACCCGGACGAACCACTCCGGCCGGCCGCGCCTCCACCGGATCTTGAGATCCGTCAGCCCCGGCACCGTCTGCATCCGTTTGAGCATCTCCACGGCGAGCTGGTTCAGGATCTCGTAATCCCAGCCGTAGATCTCGAGGATCACCTCGTTGGACTCGACCTCGTGCGGCTCCTCGAAGTAGATGAAGGCCTCCCGGAATCCGCGGGCCACCTCGTCCACCTGCGGGCGCAGGGAATCGATGACGTCCTTCGTGGAGCGGGAGCGCTCCGAGAGGGGCACCAGCTTCACGTACACCTTGGAGGACCAGCGCTCGATGCGGGAGGAGACCGATTTGACCTCCGGCACGTTGTTGAGGATCTTCTCGATCTTGGCCACCGCCTCGTCGGAGATCTCCAGCTTGGCGCCGCTGGGAAGCTCCACGAAAACGGTGAAGTCCTCCGCCTCGGCGGTTCCCAGGAACTCCTTCGGGATCACCTTGTAGATCTGAAAACCGGCGAGGGCGATGAGGACCGCCGCCAGGGCGACGATCCACCGGGCCCTCATCGCTCCGGTGAGCGTCCGCCGGTACAGCCGGAGTGCAAGGGTCCTCTTGCGGACCGCCCTCTCCACCACGAAGGGAAGACGGGAGGCCAAGAGCGGCACCACCGAAAGGGCGACCGCCAGGGAGGCCAGCAGCGAGAAGCAGATTGTCAACGCAAACCCCACATAGAGGATCCGGATCTCCTTGTTGATGAAGACGATCGGCAGGAAGACCACCACCGTCGTGACGGTGGAGGCGAGGATCGCCAGAAGCATCTGCGACGCCCCCGCACCCGCCGCCGGCCGCGGCTCCTCGCCGTGGACCCGGTGCTTGACGATGTTGTCCAGAACCACGATGGCGTTGTCCACCAGCATCCCCACCCCCATCGCCAGCCCGCCCAGGGTCATGATGTTCAGGGTGAGCTTCATGAATCCCGCCGGCTTGGCGACGAGATTCAGGAAGAACATGAAGGCGAAGGTGACCACCGTCGCCACGGGGATCGCCAGGGCCGCAGTGAGGGTGAGCCGCAGGTGGCGCCAGGAGGAGGAAACCAGCAGAAGGCCGATCAGGAGAGCGGTCGTGATGCCGTCGGCCACCCGCACCGGAACCGCGCCGAACCGGTAGGTGGCGATGGCCAGCCCGGTGACCGCCGCGGCCAGAGGAACGAAGAGGGCGCGGGGCAGCCAGTGCGTCGAGAGAAACGCTCCCAGGACCAGGATCGCCAGGAGCCCTCCGCTCACCAGCGCGGAGCCGACCAGCTCTATCGCCCGCTTGATCTGAACCGACTGGTCGTGGGTCACGATGAACTTGAGCTCTCTCGGCAGGCGCGGATCCCCTTTCATCCGGTCCAGCGCCTGCAGGATGCTCCGAGCCACCTGCACGGTGTTGGCCGTCGTCTCCTTCTGGATGTAGAGGGAGACCACGGGAAGGGCGTTCACCCGGGCGTAGCTCGTGGCCTCCAGGAAGGAGTCCTTGACGCTGGCCACATCCTTGAGGCGGATGATCGACCGTGAGGGGGTGATGGCGATCCCGAGCTGCTCGATCTCCTCGATGGAGCGGAACTCTCCCATCGCGCGGATGAGGACCTTGTTGCGCTGCCGATCCACCTCGCCGGCCAGCAGGTTCAGGTTGCTGACGTTGAGCAGGCGGGTCACCCGCTCGATCGGCAGGCGGAAGGCCTGGAGCCGTTCCAGATCGATCTCGACGAGGATCTTCCGCTCCCGGCCGCCGCCGATGTCCACGTTGGCGACCCCCTCCACCCGCATGATCCGGTCCTTGATCTCCTCGTCCACAAGCCGCCGGAGCATCTCCGGCGTAAACTCCAGGGCCGTGACCGCCACGATCAGGATCGGGACGTCCTCCTGCTCGAACTTCGCGATGATCGGCTTCTCGATCTCCTTGGGCAGCTTGCTGCGGACGCGGGAGAACTTTTCCCGCACCTCCAGGGCGGCGAAGTCCATGTCGGTGCCCGGCTCGAAGGTGAGCACCACCCTCGCCCGGCCCTCCTCGGAGATGGAGATCACGTCCTTCATGTGGCTGACGTCCCCCACCGCCTCCTCGATGGGCCGGGTCACCTGATTCTCAACCTCCTCGGGCGGCATCCCTCCCCGGATGTTGATGATGATGGAGATGTCTCCGAAGCTGAAGTTGGGGTAGAGCTCGATCGGCAGGCGGGTGAGCGAGATCACTCCCAGGAGCCCCAGCCCCAGGCAGAGCATGGTCACCGTGATCGGCCGCCGGATGGAGAGATCAGGCAAGGACATAGTACCTCCCCTTGGCCAGGGGCCCGATCCCCTTGACCCATCCCCGATCCACCAGCTCCTTGAGGTCCCGCGCCGCCGTCGGAACCGACGCTCCGGTGAGCTCCACATACTCCTTGCGCGTGATCCGCCCGTGGGCCTTGAGATGCTCGACCAGCTTCTGCTGCCGGGGGTTCAGCTCGGCCGCCGGCTCCGGCTGCGGCCCGACGGAAGGCGCAGGCGCGACCGGAGGCATGGCCGGGGGCGCCACCGTGGGCAGCGAAGGGGGCATCCAGACCGGCGGGGGCGGCGGGGCCTGCGGCTCCGCGGGCGGCTCCGGCCTGCTCAGGAACTCCTCTGCCGGCAGGAGGCCAATGCCCGATCCCTCGGGAACGACCTCTTCTCCGCCGAAATCTTCCGGGATCTCCGGCACCGCCACCCTCTCCTGCAGAAGCTGCGCAACCGGCTCCGGCAGATGCTCCGCGGCTGGCTGCGGTGGTCGGGCTTGCTCGACCTGCGCCGGCGACACCGGCGGCTCAGGCGGAGGGGGCTCTCCACCTCCCCAAGGCCCGGTGGGAGGCGGCAGGGGCGGAGTGGGCCTTCGCTGGAATTGCTCGAAGAAATGGGCGCCGGCGACGTACAGGGTCGGCAGGAAGATGAGGGTGAGAAAGGTGGAGGCGGTCAGCCCCCCGATCACGGTGATCCCCATGGGGGCCTGCAGCTCCACGCCCTCCTGCAATCCGAGCGCCAGAGGAACAAGCGCCAGAACCGTGGTGGCTGCCGTCATCAGGATCGGCCTCAGGCGGGTCCCGCTCGCCTCGATCACCGCCTCCTCCAGGCCCATCCCCCGGCGCCTCAGGAGGTTCACGTACTCGATGAGCACGATCCCGTTGTCCACCACGACGCCGCCCAGGATGATGAAACCGAGCGCCACCATGATGCTGATCGGCGTGGAGGTGACGGCCAGGGCGAAGACCACGCCGATCAGGGACAGGGGGATGGTCCCCATGATGAGAAACGGCTGCCAGAGCGACTCGAACTCCGAGGCCATCACCATGTAGACCAGGATCACCGACAGCAGCAGCGCGAAGGCCAGCGACTGAAAGGACTCCTGCATCTGCTCATTCTCCCCCGTCAGCGCCACCGTGTAGCCGGAGGGGACCTTCATGCCCTTGAGAACGGAGGCGACCTCATCCAGCGTCTGGCCGAGCGGCCGCTGGTAAAGCTGGGCGGCCACGGTGACCGTCCGCTGCTGGTCCAGCCGGCGGATCTCCGTCGGTCCCTTTCCGATGGCGAAGTAGGCCACCTCCGCCAGCGGGATGTCCACATCGAGGGGAGAGTGCAGGAGGAGACGCCGCACCTTGTTCATGTCGGTCCGGTCCTCCTTGCGCAGGCGGACCCGGATGTCGAACTCCTCCCCCTCCTCCTTGAACTTCGTCGCCATGAAACCCTTGAGCGCCGTCTGGGCGGTCAGCGCGATGTCGCTCACGGAGAGGTGATACGTGGCCGCCCGGTCCTTGATCACGTTGACCTTGGTCTCCGGCGAGGGAGGGATCAAGCTGGTCTGAACCCCGTAGAGGCCGGGAACCTGCTCCATCTCCTTCTTGACCTGGTCGGCCAGACGCTCCAACCGGCGCAGGTCCGTGCCCTTGACCTCCACCACCACCGGGGTTCCGGCCAGGAAAGCGGATTTGAAAACCGACTCCTGGAGGACGTACTCGATCTGGGCCCCCTCCAGGGGCTCCCGGGCGAGCGTCTCCTTCAGCTCCTGGACGATCTCCGAGCTGCGCCGGGTCCGGTAGCCGGGGCCGGCGCGGGAGCCGATCCCGCGGACCCTCGGCGAGAGGTTGACCAGGATCTGCGCCTGGTGCGCATCCAGCGCCTCCAGCAGCTCCTCGGCCCTCTTCTCCTTCCGCTCCTTCGAGGAGCCGATGGTGACCGTGACCTCCCTCACCTCGGGCATCGCCTGAAGGACCTGCTCGATCCGTCCCGACACCTGGTCGGTGACCTCAAGCTTGGTCCCGGGAAGAAGGTTCACCTTCAGGATGAACTGCCCCTGATCCACGCGGGGCAGAAGCTCCCGATCCAGGGCCCGCATCCAGAAGAGGGAGACCCCGAAAAGGCCGGCCATCAGGAGAAGCCCCAAGGCGCGGTTCGCAATGAACCAGCGGACGAGCCCAACGTCCATCCTGCGGAGGGCCTCCACGATCGGCTCAATCCACCCGGCCGCCGGACCGCCCGCAGCCCCGCCGCTCTGGCGGGAGGCGAACAGGGGCGTCAGGGTGAGCGACACCGCCAAGCTCATGAGGAGGGAGAAGGTGACGGTGTAGGCCAGCTCCTTGAAGAGCTGGCCGGCGATCCCCACCACGAAGACCATCGGCAGGAAGACGACGATCGTGGTGAGCACGGTGCCCACAATCGCGCTGGCCACCTCGTGCGTCCCCCCCTCGGCCGCGGCGGCCGCGTCCCTCTCCCGCGCGCGGACGACGGCGATGTTCTCGACCACCACGATCCCGGCATCCACCAGCATGCCCACCCCCAGGGCCAGACCGCCCATCGAGATCACGTTGATGGTCAGCCCGCTGAAGTACATGAGCCCGATCGTTCCGAGGATGGAGATCGGGATGGCCAGGGCGACGTTCACCGCCGCCCAGAGGGATCCCACGAACAGGTACAGCACGATGAAGGCGAAGAGTCCGCCTTGCATCGCGGCGCTCAGGACCCCCTGGATGGACTCCTGAATGGCGCTGGACTGGTCGTACGCCACCATGAGCGTCAACCCCGGGGGCAGCGAACGCTGGATGTCGCGCATCGCCTCCTTCACCTTCTGGGCGAGCTGGAGGGTGTTTGCCCCCGCCTGCCTCTGGATCTTCAGGGAGATATTGTCACTGCCGTTGAAGCGGGAGATGGATTCTCGGTCCTTGTAGGTATCCTTGACGACCGCCAGGTCCTTGAGGAGGATCAGCCGCTGCTCCGGCCCCACCCCCCTCTCTCTCCGCAGGGGCCGCCCCTCCCTCTGGCGCTGGCGCTCCTGCAGCTCCTCGGTCGGGTCCTTCTTCTCCTCATCCACCCCGACGGCGATCTTGGGAATCTCCCGCACGAGCGAGAACTCCCCCATCGTGCGGATGAGGTACTCGTAGAAGGCCTCCTTGATGGTGCCGGCGGGGTAATTCAAATTGGCGCGGGAGAGGGAATCGACCACGTGGGAGATCGGCACGCCCGAGGCCTGCAGGCGGCCCTGGTCCACCTCCACCAGGATCTCCCGCTCCAGCCCGCCGGAGAGGTTCACCGCCGCGACCCCCTCGATCTTCTCCAGCTCGTTCTTCACCTGCTTGCGGGCGATGGTGAGCAGCCGGTGGGGATGGGCCTCGCCGGAGAGGTTGAGCACCAACACCGGCAGCTCGAACGGGTTGTACCGGATCACCACCGGCTCCTCGGACCCGCGGGGGAGGCGCTCCTTGATGAGGTCGATCTTCTCCCGGACGCCCAGGCCGGCGAAATCCATGTTCGTGTCCCAGTTGAACTCGGCGATCACCAGGGAAAGCTCTTCCTTCGAGATCGAGCTGATCCGCCGCAGGCCGGAGACGGTGCCCACCACCTCTTCGATCTGCTTGGTGACCAGAACCTCGATCTCCTCGGGGGCGGCGTCCCGGTAGTGCGTGACGACGGTGAGTTGGGGATAGGTGATCGGGGGGAAGAGCTCCCGCGGCAGACGCGTCCAGGCGATCACCCCAAGGAGGAGGATCCCGAGGTAGACCATGATGGTGCTCACGGGACGCCGGAGGCTCAGGCCGGTAACGCTCATCCCAAAACCTCAAACAAAGTCGCCATAAGAAACGCCCCCGGTCCCCCTACTTCTCTTCCCCGGCGATGGCCGGCTCCGCCCTTTCAAAGGCCCCCTCCTCCTCTTCCAGCAGCGAGACCTGGGAACCCTCCTTGAGATTGCCGCGGGCCTCCGAGACGACCTGATCCCCCTCCTCCAGTCCGTTGCTGATCTCGGCGTAATCGGTGGTGAGATACCCCAGCGTGACCGGCCTGAGGAGCGCCCGGTTCTCCTGGAGGACAAAGACCGACTCGAATTTCCCGTCGCCATCGCTGTCCCGCAGGGCGCTGGTGGGAACCACCAGCGCGTTCGGCTTCTCGAAGACGGCGATCTCCGCCCGGGCGAACATGCCCGGGATGAGCTGGCCCTGGCTGTTCTCCACCTTCACCTTGGCCGTGAGCGTCCTGGACTTGCCCTCGATCACCGGCGCCAGGTTGTCGATCCGGCCCTCGAACGGCGTGTTGGGAACCGAGTCCACCGTCACCTTGACGCGCTGCCCCATACGGATTCGCTCGATGTCCCGCTCGATGATCCCCAGCTCCACGAAGACGGCATTCACGTCCATGACCGTGCCGACCACCGCCTGCGGGGTCACGTACTCGCCGATCTCCACCTCCCGCGTCCCCATGACGCCGTCGATCGGGGAGTTGAGCACCGTCTTGGTGAGCTCATTCTGCGCCAGGTCCGCCTCCCTCTGCGCCGTGGTGACCTGGGTCTGGGCCTGCTCGACCTCGATCTGCGACTCCTCCAGTTTGGGCAGGATGATCGCCCCGATCCGGTAGAGCCGTTCGTTGACCGACAGCCGCTTCTGGGCGAGCTTCAGCTGCGCCTGGGCCGTGTCGAATTTCGACTGGGCGTACTGCAGGCGCAGGCGGGCCTCCCGGTCCTCGATGGTGGAGAGCGGCTGGCCCTGCTTGACCAGGTCTCCCTCCCGGAAATCGAGCGACTTGACCACGCCGTTCACCTCAAACTTCAGCTCCACCTCAAACTGCCCGCGGATGGTGCCCAGCGTGGGCAGCAGATCCGTGAACTCGATTCGGGCCGCCTTGAATGTCCGGACCGGCACCGGCAGCTGCTCCTCGAGCGTGGGGCCCGTGGTCGGCCGAACCCCGGGTGGAAGACGGGTGACCTTGGGGCCCTGCAGCAGGGCGGGAAGCCACCAGTTCACCGCCACCCCCCCGACCACCAGAACCAGGATGAAGATGACCAGCGCCCGCATCCGCTTGAACATGTTCCCTCCTAATAGTGGCCGGGAAGGCCGACCGCCTTGTTCAGCTTGGCCAGCGCCACGTAGTAGCTGCTCAAGGCCTGGGCCTTGCCAACCCTCTCCTCCGTGAGCTTCATGATCGCCTCCAGCACCTGGGAAGGCAGGGCCTCGTTCAGCGAGGCCTGCGCCTCCAGGATCTTCACCTGCTCCTCGCGGAACGCGATCCGCTGATCGGCGTACTCGAGCTGCAGCCGCGCCTTGTTGTAGCCGATGGTCGCCTCCTGAATCTCCTGAAAGACCGAGTTCTTGACCTCCTCCAGATCCCGCTTGGCCTTCTCCAGATTCACCTGGGCCTGCTTGACCTCGGTGAGCTGCTGGAGCTGATCCAGGATTCCCACCTCCGTGGAGTAGACGCTCGAGTCGGTCCGGGTCGTCTGGCCCAATCGCGGGGAGGTCTTGGTCTGGTTGACCGAGGCGCTGGTGCTGTTGGCTCCCCAGTTCCGCGTCGCCTTGAGCCCGAGGAAGTAATCCTCCCCCGCATCCAGATCCTCCGTCTCGAAGGCGGCTGCGGAGGAGCCGGCAAAGCTGGAGAAATCCACCTTCCACTTCCCCTTGGCCTTGGCGATCCGCTCCTCGTACTCGTGGAACTTGACCAGCAGCGAGTTCACCTGGATGTCCGGCCGGTACTGTGCAGCCAGTCTCAGGGCCTCCTCCAGATCCACCGGGACGATCGAGGGGGCCTCAAACGCGCCCGGCACCTCCACCACCGCCTCCGGCCCCAGCGCCAGCCGGGCAAGGAATTTGATCCGGGCGAGGATCACGTCGTTCTCCGCGGTCGCCTTCTGGAAGCGGGCCTGGTTCACCTGGGCCTCCACGTTGAGCACCTCCAGCCGCGTCAGCAGCCCCTCTGCGAACCGGGTCTGCACCCGCTTCAGGAAATCCTCCGTCTGCACCACGAGGTTCCCCTGCGCCGCGCGGCCCACCTTGGCGCCGATGAACTGGTAATACTCCTGCGCCAGCTCCAGGGAATAGTCGCTCTTCACCTTGCTCTGCCTCTTCTCGGCCACCTGGAGGTTCACCAGCGACTGGCGGAATGTCTCCATGAGTCTGCCGGAATGGTACAGGGGCTGCTCCAGCTGCAGGCCGGTGGTGTACTCGGTGAAGTCCACTTCGGAGGCGGTCCCCTCCGTCCAGCTGAACTTCAGCGTGGCGGTCGGGTAGAGAGCCCGGCGGGCCTCCTTCACCTTCATCTGGGCCAGCTCCACTTCCTGCCGCGCCACCCGGACCGGGCGATGGCGGCTGAGGCCGAACTCCAGGGAGCGCGTCAAAGACCAGACGCCGGAAGCGGCATCCTCTGTCGGGCGAGGGCCTGCCGGCGGAGGAGGAGTGACCGGTCCAGGGAGATCGGGAACAAGGGGAAGCTCCTGGCCGGTTTCCGGAAGAAGAAGCTCCTCCTGGGGGACCCGCGCCCGCTTCGAACGAACCTGGACTCGGAGAAGCTCTGAGAGGGATTCCAGGCGGTGCAGTGCCGGTTCCGACAAGAGAAGCTCCACGTAATCCACGCTGCCGGCGGGGGCGCCGGGCCCCTGCGCGAAGATCCGCCAGGAGCGGACCATCTGGCCCTCCAGCTGCCCGGTCTGAGCCAGCGAGGTGCGGATCCCCCGCTCCACCGGATCGATGACGAGCCGATCCGGATTGGTCAGTGTGTAGGTTACAAAAGGGAAAGGCCGGTCAGACCGTATCTCGACGGTATCACCGTCGGGGATGGGGCTGACCCGAATGGATTCAAGGAGGCTTGTTTGATCGGCAGATAAAGCTGGATAGACGACAACCGTAGAGGCCAGGAGGAACCCGATGGGTAAACCAATCGAGTAGGAAGATAACCGTCTCAAAACCGTCTCTCGCCTGAGCAGAAGCTTACCTGATGAACCGGCCGATGTCAAGCCGTGCCGGCGATATCGTTTGAGACGGTCTCCCGCTAGGTACGACGTACCTAAGGGGGTCGAGGTACGTCGTACCGGTTTAGGTGCTCGGTTCCTTGCGAGGCAGTTGGCTGCGGATGTCCAGGAGGAGGCGGATCAGCTCCCCGAGCGCGTAGAAGACGAGAAAACCGGCCGTCCCGCTGAAGACCATGTTCGCGACCTCCTGCGGGGTGACCCGGATCTGCGGGTCCCGGCGGATGACGAACAAGCCCACCAGACCAGTCCCCATCAGCACCAGGATGACGAGGGCAAGGACCTTGAAGGCGATCGAGAAAACCCGCAGGAGCCGGTAGGAATCCGGCATCAAGCGATCCCGGCAGTCTTGGCCCGGCGGGCGGCCCGGTAGCGCCGCATGTATTCCCGCATGTAGACCCGGTACTGGTCCAGGGTGGCCAGCCGGTACGCCCGGATCCGGTCCTTGTGCGCCGTCCTCCAGCGCTTCGCCCGCAGGCGCGCCTTGGTCCGCCAGATCGGATCCATCCTCTTGATCCGGTAGTAGAGGGGATTCCGATCCTGCCAGGCGACGAGGTTGTCCCTCTGCCGCTTCTTCTGGCAGAGGGGATCCCCGCAGGCCCGCTGCTTGGTGCGGCGGTACTTCGACGGGTCAAACTCTTTCTGGCAGTAGATGCAGATCATTGGGAAAGGCCCGGTCTCTCAAGACAGAAGGCATCCCGTCGTCATCACCAACGGGCATCGGCGAGCGTTCACGGACATAGAGCGGCCCCAACGGGAGTCGAACCCGTGTTTTAGCCTTGAGGGGGCCACGTCCTAAGCCGCTAGACGATGGGGCCGCAGAGAGTGCATCAATCCATCCCTGGATCCGATGAAAAAGCTCCGTGCTGCACACCTGGATGTACGCCACGCCGCAGGGGAGAATATTTCCCCGCGTACGCTTGCTGGTCACGCTCGTCTTGATCGTAGGCCGGTAGAACTGACGAAGCGGAACCTGCGTCATTCTCGACCAGAACGTGTGAGCCTTTTCAACCGATTGCCCGGGATGCAACTGGACCCGGATGCGAATTTTTTCCTCCGGCACCCGACAGGTCTCGCGGAACCACCTCATCATCAAGCGGATCATGCGAGGGTCCGAGTTTGCAAAGTTCACGCTGCCTCCTTTGCGGCCTTTGTCGCCCTCCGCCCAGTAGAGCCCGACGCCGATCCACTTCAGCAACCGGCGGCCCAGGACGACCGACTCCCTCGCCCCCTCTGCACGCCATAAGCGATGCTGCGCCACCGCCCGTATGTGCTTGCGGCGGTTATACGCGTCCATCTTCCTTCGCGCAGCCAAACTCCGCAGGTCAATGCGCGCCCTCTGCTCGGCGGTGAGGGGCACGTGACGCAGCCAGAGACTGAGCGAGCTCTTGGAGACAGCAACCTGTCGGAGAATCTGCCGATAGGAAAGCCCCTGCTCACGAAGCTGCAGGGCGCGGATTCGCTCTTTGGGTTTCATCGTAAAGCATAGTACAAAGTCCGCTGGGGATTGTCAACCCGCCTGGCGATCCTCCCTGAAGATCTTCCCGCCTTCCACCTTCACGCTGCGCATTACAGGCCGCCGGCGAGCTTGCCGATCCAGTAGCCGACCAGCGCCGCCACGACACCGATCCCCATGAGCTCCAGTCCGCTGGGGAGCGGCGGCCGGCGGGTGAGCCGGGTTCTCCCCGCGCCCAGACCGAACAGGGTAACCACCGAGATTCCCAGCGACCAGGGAAAGGCGACCGCCGGCTGCGCCGCCGCGAACGGGAAGATTGGAAGGAACGCCGCCGCCAGGTACGAGGAGGCCGTGACGACGCCCACCGACCAGGGGACGTCAATGCTCTCCACGATGAGCCCCAGCTCCTCCTCCATCATGCAGCGCAGCCAGACCTTCGGGTCCGAGGAGATCCGCTCCACCACCATCTCCAGATCCTTCCCTTCAAATCCCTTGGCCCGGTAGATCTTCCGGACCTCCTCCTTCTCCTTCTCCGGCATCTCCTGCATCTCCCGCCGCTCCCGCTCCACCTCCGCCATGTAAAACTCCGCCTGCGACTTGGAGGAGATGTAGGCCGAGAAGCCCATGGAGAAGGCGCCGGCGCTGGCCCCGGCGATCCCTGTGATCAGGATGATCCGGCTGTCGTGGAGCGCCCCGTAAACGCCGATCACAAAGCCCAGCGAG
The DNA here is from genome assembly GCA_964343105.1 of uncultured Planctomycetia bacterium. GTDB lineage: Bacteria > Omnitrophota > Gorgyraeia > 1-14-0-20-64-10 > 1-14-0-20-64-10 > CAYFHV01. The sequence continues at coordinate 23,564 of CAYFHV010000006.1, forward strand.
GTGACCAGGCCGTCGGTGGCGCCGTAGATGACCTCCCGGATCGCCTTTCCCCTCGGAGAATGCCAGGCCTCCTGGAAATAGGGCGGCGGGCCTCCGATCCCTTCAAGAACCGGCTGTTGGGGCACCGAGCTCCTCAGGAACGGACCGTTGGGGCACCGATCTCCCGCCGAATCTGGCGCACCGCCGCCACCATGTTGGTGAGCTTGGCGATCGCCTCCTCCTTCAGCCGGGTCTTCAGCCCGCAGTCCGGATCAATGAACAGCTTCTCGGGAGGGAAAACCTCCAGCGCCCGGCGGATCGCCGCCTTGATCTCCTCCACCGATTCGATCCGGTGGGAGTGGACGTCCACCACCCCGAAGGCGACCTCCTTGGTGAACGGGACCTTCCGGATGAGGTCGAGCAGCTTGAAGTTGGAGTTGGCGAACTCCAGATCGATCTGGTCGACCGCAAGCTCCAGGATCTTCGGGTAGACCCGCTCGAAATCGCCGTAGCAGATGTGGGTGCCGGTACGCACCCGCACCCCCTCCGTCACGATCCGCATCGCCTCCACCGCCAGATCCACCTCCTCCACCCGGGTGGAGACCGCCGGCTCATCGATCTGGATGAACTGGGCGCCCGCCGCCTCGAGGGCCTTCACCTCCTCGTGCAGGGCCCGCGCCAGGTCCAGGCAGAACGCCCGCCGGTTCGGGTAATGCTCATCGAAGGACCAGTCCATCATGGTGTAGGGACCGGTCAGCATCCCCTTGACCGGCTTCCGGGTGAGCCCCTGCGCGAAGCGGAACCATTCGACCGTGATGGGCCCTTTCCACCGAACGGGGCCGGTCGCGATCGGCTTGCGGTAGTAGCGGTTGCCGTACGAGCGCACGAGGGAGCTGATGGCAAATCCGCCCAGGGCCTCAGCGAAGTAGGTGGCCATGTCTCCCCGGTACTGCTCGCCGTCCACCAGGATGTCCAGGCCGATCTCCTCCTGGATCTGGATCCACTCCTGCGTGGCTGCCTGCTCCAGCGCATGAAGCTCCTGCCGGTCCATCTGGCCGCGGCGGACCTTCGCCCGGGCGGACTTCAGCTCATCCGATTTCGGAAAGGATCCGACCGTCGTTGTCTGCAGCATCAGAGCTCCTAAAGTCCCAACCCTTTCGTCAGAGACCGGGCATCGGCGCACCGCTGGCCGAGGATGAACGGGGTGTCCCGCACCGTGTAGCGGCTCGCCTCCGACTCGCGGAGGCGCTGAACCAGATCCTCGAACGCGGCCGGCTGGTCGGTCTCGAACGCCAGCACGAAATCCTGATCGCCCAGGCCGAAGGAGTAAGTGGTGTTCAGCCGGACCATGGGGTACTGCTCTCCGATGGCCATGTGCCCGCGCATCATCCGCCGCCGTTCCTCGAAGGGAAGCAGGTACCACTCCCGCGATTTGACGAACGGGTAGAGGAACAGGTACCTCCGCGGTCTCTCGCCCGCCTCAAAGGCCGGCAGATGCATCGGGTTGTACTTGGAGGGCCGCGTCATCGCCACGAACGTATAGGCGAGCCGCAGGTATTGCCCCAGCCCGGTGGCGAGGATCCCGGCGGTCAGCGCCTGGAACGGAGCCAGGTCCTTGGCGATGGCCCACAGGAAGAAGTCGGTGTCATGGCGCAGGCCGATCCCCAGATAGAGCCGCAGATCCAGGCCGGCCGGCCGGCTCTCCAGGGCGCGGCGAAACTCCTCCAGTCCGCTGGCCCGCTGCGCCTCGGGCAGGCGGCGAAAGGCGGGATCCAGCGCAAAGCAGAGGAAATCAACGAACGTCGGATCCTGCGGGATCTCCGGCGGGGCCAGATCCTCCGGCTTCGGCTGCGGGATTCCTCCGGAGAGGGACGGTGCCCGCGGCTCTGTCATCTCCACGTCCCCTCCACTGTCATATCCTCATCCTCTCCAGTTGGGACGGCTCCACCGCCCCCTCGACTCGCCGCAGCTCTCCGCAGGGCTCCTGCCCGGTCTCCTCACGCGGCTGCCCCACCTCCACCCGGATCCTCGGCTCCGGCGGCAGCCGCTTGGCACCCGCGTAATGCGCGATGATCTGCAGGGCAAGGCGCTCTGCCTCTCCATTCGGTGGTCCCACCATGAGCACCGTCGGGCCGGGAAAACCGTCCGGCTCGAAGAGGAGACGGCCCGGGGCCAGATACTCCCTCAAGGTAGCGTTCTCTTCCTCCTGCCGGCCGGTGATGAGCTTCGTGGCGGCATCCACCCGGAAGTGGCGGCCGACCCGCAAGAGCTCCATGTCCTCCAGGTCAATGTCCTCCTGATGGTTGAAGAGGTCCTTGACCCGCCGGCCGAACTGCTGGTCGGTGAGCAGACACCCGCCGGCCGGGTTGGGATAATCCACGATCCCGTAACGGAGGGCCAGGGCCATCTGTTCTTGCCGGGAGCGTCCCGTGATGCCGAACAGGCGGTCCCGGTCCACCAGTCCCTGTTCCTCCGGGATCGAGACCGGCAGCGCCTTGGCGGAGAGGGGCCTTAACACCTGACGGCTCAGGCCCGCCTGCTCCTCGATGAGGAGCAGCGCATGCCGCATCTGGGACATCGGCCTCTGGCCGAGCACCTCGCCGGTGACGAGGAAGGAGGCGCCGATCTCGGCCATGAGCTTCTTGGCCTGCTGGAACATGTAGATCCGGCAGTCCACGCAGGGATTCATGCTGGATCCATACCCGTAGCGCGGGTTCCGGATGACCCCGATGTACTCCTGCGTCATCTTCATCACCATGAAGTCGATCCCCAGGGCGGAAGCGACCTTCATCGCCTTCGTCTTGTCGCAGCAACCCCACGGAGCGGACAGGTACAGCCCGCACAGCTCGACCCCCTGATCCAGCAGGATCTTCGCCGCCAGGGTGGAGTCGAGGCCCCCGGAGATCATGACCACTGCCTTCCTCTCTGGCATCGCTACGTACCTCGTACCGGTTTGATGAGGCCCCGCAGGACCTTCAGGTTCATCACGTCCTCGGTGCACTCCTCGTCCTTCGGCGTCTCCAGTACCATAGGCACCTCGGCCAGGCGCGGATCGTTGAGCAGGCACCGGAACCCCTCCAGCCCGATCCTGCCCTTGCCGATCTGCTCATGGCGGTCCACCCGGCAGCCCAGCTCCTTCTTGGAATCGTTGAGGTGGACCGCCCTGACCTGCTTCAGTCCCACGACCCGGTCCAGCTCCGACATCGTCCGCTCGTACGCCGCGCGCGTCCGCAGATCGTACCCGGCCGCGAAGAGGTGGCAGGTGTCCAGGCAGATCCCGGTCCGCTCCGGCCGGCCAGTTCGCTGCAGCAGCTCCGCCAGGTGCTCGAACCGGTGTCCCACGCAGGAGCCCTGCCCCGCGGCCGTCTCGTAGAGAAGCCGCACCGGCGATTTCGGCGCCTGGTCCAGCGCCCAGCGCGCCGCCGCCGCGATCTTCTTCAGCGCCTGCTCCTCGCCGGTCTCCTTGTGCGAGCCGGGGTGCAGCACGAGAAAAGCCAGCCCCAGCGCAGTCGCCCGCTCCAGCTCCACCTTCAGCGCCTGCTTCGACCGCTCGAAGGTCGTCTTGTCCGGGGAGCCCAGGTTGATCAGGTACGCCGAGTGCGCGAAGACCGGACCGATCCCGCTTTCCTCGACCGCCTGCGCGAACTGTCCCACCTGCTCCCGCGTGATCGGCGGGGCCTGCCATTGGCTGTTCGACTTGGTAAAGATCTGCACGGTCTGGCAGCCCACCTTCCTGCCCCGCTCCAGCGCCTTCTCGAAACCGCCGGCCACCGACATGTGGGCGCCCAAGCGAGGCAACCGGGACACAACGGACGATGACCCGCCTCGCCGTCGGCTGGCCGCTACCGGGCTCTGCAACCGGTCAGATCCACCAGCACGCGGCGGAAGCCGGCCTGCCGGCAGGCCGCCGCGACTTGTCCGCGAAATCGCGGTTCGCCCAGTCGTGCGATCACCGCCGGCTCCAGCTCCAGCCGGACCGCCTCGCCCTGATGCCTCGCCCGCAGGCGCCGGATCCCGAGCGCCTTGAGCCGGTCCTCGCACCGCTCCACCTGACTCAGGAGGCCGAGGGTGACCGGCGTGCCGGTCGGGATCCGGGAGGCCAGGCAGGCCGCGGCCGGCTTGTCCCACGTGGGCAGCCTGAACACCCGGCTGGCTTCCCGGATCTGTTCCTTCGTGAAGCCGGCCTCCAACAGCGGGGAGCGGACCTGCCATTCCCTGGCCGCCTGCCGCCCGGGCCGGACATCCCTCAAGTCGTCTGCCTGCGTGCCGTCGGCCACCCAGCGCAGGCCCAGCTCATCCGCCTTCCGTCTGGCCAGGGCGAACAGCTCGCTCTTGCAGAAGTAGCAGCGGTTCACCGGGTTCGCCGCGTATCGCGGATCGTCCAGCTCCCTCGATTCCGCGAGCAGATGCCGGATTCCGATGAGACGCGCTAGCGTCTGTGCCTCCTCTAGCTCCTTCGCCGGCAAACTCGCTGAGACCGCGGTCATCGCCACTGCCGCATCCCCCAGCGTTCCGGCCGCTACCTTCGCCAGGAAGGTGGAATCCGCCCCGCCGGAGAAGGTGACGAGCACCGACTCCATCCCGCGGAGGATCTCTTGAAGCCGGTGCAGCCGGGAGCCGGTTGCTGGCTCAAAGGCGCTCTTAGACACGACGAGCGGATTCCCGGAGGACGGAGAGCTTCTTGAGGGCGCTGGCGTGCGGGAGGAACTCCAGGCCGCAGTTGGGGGAAAGCCACAGCCGGTCCGGCGCGATCACCTTCAGAAATCCCGCCACCTGTCCCGCCAATTCCTGGGCGCTTTCCAACCGGGTGTTGCGCGCATCCACAAGCCCCAGCGACAGCTCCCCCTTCCAGGCCCCTTCCTTGAGCCGATCGATCGTCCGGCCGAGGAGGGATGGATTCATCTCGCGCGCCGAGACCAGGTCCAGGTGCAGGACATCCGCCTCCAGCTTGGCCAGCGCCGGCAGGAGCGGCACCGGGTCCTGGAAATAGAGCGCCACCCAGCGCCGGGCTTTGACGCCCTGGAAGATCCTGTTGATCGCCGCCACCGCCTGCTCCAGCAGCGGCTCGCCGGCTGCAAGCGCCGGCTCATCCAACTGGATCTCCTTCGCGCCGGCTGCCTCCAGCGCCCGGACCTCCTTCCCCAGGAGCTCGGTGTATAGGGAAAGGATCCCCTGGCGCGCTTGCCCTTCCTTGAGCTCCGTGGAGATGACGAGAGTGAGCGGGCCGGGCAGAGCCACCTTGAGAGGCCGCTTCGTCAGGCCCGAGGCGAATCGAAATTCCTCGGCCACCGCGCTCTTCTGCCAGCCCAGGGCTCCATTCGTCCCCGCCTTGCTCGCCGCGGGAAGCTCCAGCCGGCGGTAGTAAACGTTGTTGTCGAAGAACCGGCGCAGAGTCCCCCGTTCTATGGCCCGCGCGCTTCGGGCGATGGGATGCGGCAGGTCCTCCCACCGGATCTGCCCGTCCGTGAGGAGATCCAGCCCTGCCTGGTCCTGCTCGCCGACGACCCGGCGGATCACCTTCTGGAGCTCTTGCTCCAGCGCCTCGTCCGGAACCAGCTTCTTCTGCCAGCGGTCAATGACCCCGGGCAGGTTGTCGGCCCCGGATTCGGTGACCTTGGGATAGCTTCCTATAACGGTTGTTCGGATTGGCATGCCTGTGGTTGCGTTGCTTGGCCTGATAACGAACCGCTATTCTAGCACACGCAGAATTGCTCTTCCGAGCCGGTCCTTACTTCAGAGCCGGCCGTTACTTCCGGTCGGCGCTTACTTCTGGATCCCGCCGCGGGTGAGTCTCCGGGGATCGAGCAGCCGCCGGAGTTTGGCGCGGGGAAGGCCGGTAACCTCTGCGGCGACCTCAACGACGCTGGCACCCCGCGCTGCGGCCCGCTTGGCGATCTTGGCCCCCATCTTGTAGCCCACCCGGGGGTTGAGCGCGGTCACGAGGATCGGATTCTTCTCCAGCGACTCCCGGACCCGCGCTTCGTTCACCTGGAAGCCGGCGATTGCCCGGTCGGCGAGGAGGCGGCTCGCCGAGGAAAGGATCTCGATGCTCTGCAAAAGGTTGTGGGCGATGACCGGCAGCATCGTGTTGAGCTGAAAGTTCCCCGACGCCCCGGCAAGCGTCACGGCGGCGTCGTTGCCGATCACCTGCACGCACGCCATCCCCACCGACTCCGGGATCACAGGATTCACCTTCCCCGGCATGATGGAGCTGCCCGGCTGGAGGGCCGGCAGGCGGATCTCTCCCAAGCCGGCCAGGGGCCCGCTGTTCATCCACCGAAGATCGTTGGAGATCTTGAGCAGGCTCACCGCCACGACCCGGAGCTGGCCGCTCAATTCCACCGCCGTGTCCTGGCTGCTCAGCGCCTCGAACGGGCTATGGCTCCTGCGAAAAGGCAGCCCGGTCCTCGCCGCCAGGCGGGCGGCCACCCTGCGGCCGAACTGGGGATGGGCGTTGACACCGGTTCCCACCGCCGTCGCGCCGATCGCCAGCTCGAGCAGCCGGGGCAGCGCCCCCTCCACCCGCTCGATGCCGTGAGCCACCTGCGCGCTCCAGCCGGAGAGCTCCTGCCCGAAGGTCACCGGCATCGCGTCCATGAGGTGAGTCCTGCCGGTCTTGACCACCCGGCCCAGCCGGCGGGATTTAAGGTCGATGGTCCTCTTCAGGTGCTGCAGGGCGGGAAGGAGCCGCTCCTTCAGCTCCAGCGCCGCGCTGAGATGGATCGCCGTGGGGATCACGTCGTTGCTGGACTGGCCCATGTTGACCTGGTCGTTGGGATGGATTGGCCGGCGCAGCCGCCGTGAGGCGAGGGCGGCGATCACCTCGTTGGCGTTCATGTTCGTGCTCGTGCCGGATCCGGTCTGGAAGATGTCCAGCGGGAACTGGGCGTCATGCCGGCCCCGCTCCACTTCCCCGGCCGCCGCCTCGATCGCCCGGGCCGCGGCCGGGTTCAGCAGCCTGAGCCCGCGGTTCACCCCCGCGGCGGCCCCCTTGATGAGCCCCAGGGCGCGGATGAAGCTCCGCGGAAAGCGCAGCCCGCTCACCGGGAAGTTCTCCACCGCCCGCTGGGTCTGCGCCCCGTACAGCGCGCCGGCCCGCACCCGGACCTTTCCCATGCTGTCTCTCTCCACACGGTAACGGAGTTTCATCCTCGCCTCTCTGGATGACGCTCGATCATGATACCAAAAAAGCGGGCCCGGGATTGCTCCCGGGCCCGCTGGACTTTCCCGCGTAAAGAAAGCTTACGCGCTGACCGAGGAAAGCCGCCTCACGTTGGAGGCCTGCTCTCCCTTGGGGCCGGTGGTGATTTCAAACTCCACCGATTCACCGTCGCGCAGGGTCTTGAAACCATCCCCCTGGATCGCGGAGAAGTGGACGAACACGTCCTTGCCGTTCTCCGGCGTGATGAACCCATAGCCCTTCTGGTCACTGAACCACTTCACAGTACCTTTCGCCATGCGAAATTGGATAACCTTCCTTTCTTCGATGTGTCCTGTAGGAGGGCGGATAAACAAAA
>CAYFHV010000007.1:0-28821 GCA_964343105.1 uncultured Planctomycetia bacterium
ATTATACTAGAAGGCGGCGGGGATGAGGCGGGCCCGAAACAGGCGCCCATCGGGGTGGAGCAGAACGGAGACGACGTCGAAGCGGACCGGCCTGTCCGGGATGCGGCGGGACTGCAGGTACCAGAGGGCCAGGCGCCGGAGCCGCTGCTGTTTCCGGCCGTCCACCGCCTCCTCGGGAAAACCGAATTCCAGGCCGGTCCGCGCCTTGATCTCGACAAAGCAGAGTGCCCCGCCCTGCTCCGCCACCACGTCGATCTCGCCGAACTTCGAGCGGACGTTGCGGCCGAGGATCCGATACCCCTTGGCCCGCAGGAGCTGCAGGGCGTGGCCCTCGCCCCGCCGCCCGAGGGAGGAAGGATCAGTCATTCTCCGGGCGGATGGGGCGGAAGCTGTAGCGATGGAACAGACCCGGGCCGATCGTGTGAAGGAGCCGGAGATGCTCTGAGGTTCCGTAGCCCTTATGCTGACTGAAACCGTATTCCGGCTCGAGGCGATGCACCTGCTCCATCCAGCGATCCCGGATCACCTTGGCCACGATCGAGGCGCAGGCCACCACCAGACTCTTGGCATCCCCGTCCACGATGGGCTGGGCGGCCAGCCGGCAACCCTCGGGAACGGTCCTGCCGTCCAGGAGAACCCACTCGGGGCGGACCGGAAGGCGATCCAGCGCCTGCAGCATCGCCCGCTGCGTCGCTGCATGGATGCCGATCCGGTCGATCTCCTCATGGCCGGTCGCCCCGACGCCGATGACGCCGGCCCGGAGGATGGAGGCAAAGGCCCGCTCTCGGGCGGATGGGCTGAGGCGCTTGGAATCGTCTACAGGGACAGTGAATCGGGTATCGTGCAGAATGACGGCGGCGGCGACGACCGGGCCGGCCAGGGGCCCGCAGCCGGCCTCATCCACCCCCGCCAGGAGGCCCCCTTTAAGCCTGAGTCGGCGCCGGACTCTCTGATCGAACTGGAGGAGCTGTTGAACTCTCTGGGGTCTGGCCAAAACGCTCCTCGATGCGGCCGGACTTCCCGACCTTCCTGCGCAGGTAATAGAGCTTGGCCCGTCGGACCGTTCCCCTGCGGACCACCAGGATCTTCTCGATGAGGGGAGAGTGCAGGTAGAAGGTTCGTTCCACGCCCTCGCCGTAGCTGATCCGGCGCACGCAGAACGTCTCCCGGCTGGAGCCGCCCTTCCGGGAGATCACGATCCCCTCGAAGGGCTGGATGCGGCTCTTCTCATCCTCCTGAATCCGCACATAGACCCGGACCGTATCGCCCGCCCGGAAGGGAGGCCGATCCGCCTTGAGCTGAGCCCGCTCAATCTCCTGTATCCGACGGTCCATCGATGAGATCCGGCCGTTTCCTCGCTGTCCGGCGCAGGGCCTGAAGCCTGCGCCACTCCGAAATCTGCGGGCCGTCCCCCGAAAGCAGAACGTCCGGCACGCGGTAACCCCGATATTCCGCCGGACGGGTGTACTGAGGGTACTCGAGGAGATCCCCGCTGAACGACTCCTCCGTGGCCGACTGCGCATCCCCCAGAACACCGGGGAGCAGTCGCGCGACGGAATCGACGACCACCATAGCAGGAAGCTCTCCACAGGTCAACACATAATCGCCAATGGAGAGCTCCTCGTCCGCCAATCCCTCCCGCACGCGCTCGTCCACCCCCTCGTAATGCCCGCAGAGGAGGATGAGCCATGGCCGCTGGGCCAGCCCCTCCACGGCCCGCTGCGTCAGCGGCTTGCCCTGCGGCGAGAGCAGCACCACGTGGGGGCCGTGTGCCGTCTCAACACCGGTACCAGGTACCGAAGGTACCTGGTACCGTCTTATCTCCTCGACCGCCTCGAAGAACGGCTCCGGCCTCATCACCATGCCCGGTCCGCCCCCGTAGGGCCGGTCATCCACCTTCCGGTGCTTGTCGCGCGACCAATCCCGCAGGTTATGGACGTTCACCTGCAGAATCCCCTTCGCCCTCGCCCGGCCAAGAATGGAGCTGTCCAGGATCACCGGGAACAGCTCCGGGAAGATCGTCAGGATGTCGACGCGCACTGCCGCTTGATGAGCTGCAGGACCGTGGGGCTGGGCTTCGCCCCGCGGCCCATCCAGAATTTCGCCCGCTCAACGTTCAGCTTCAGGGCAGGCGGGTTCCTCGAAGGATCGTAGTAGCCCAGCTCCTCCAGTGCCCGTCCGTCCCGCGCCCGCGCCTTGGCCATCACCACGATCCGGTTATGCGGCCTCTTCTTCCCTCCCAACCGCTTCAGTCGAATGACCACCTCAGCCATGCGTCCTCTCCTATGCGTTCTCCTTGACGCGCCGGATCTCGGCGCCGAGTTCCACCAGCTTGTCGTCAATCCGATCGTAACCCCGATCCAGATGGTAGATCCTGGAAACCTCGCTCTTCCCCCGGGCCGCCAAGGCGCCCAGCACCAGCGCCGCCGAGGCCCTCAAATCCGAGGCCATCACCGGGGCGCCCATGAGGCGCTTGACCCCGAGAACAATGGCGCTGGCCCCCTCCAGCTTGATCTGAGCTCCCATCCTTCCCAGCTCTGCCACGTGCATGAAACGGTCGGGATAGATCTTCTCCGTGATGACGCTGATCCCGGGCGTCACCGTCATGAGCGTCATCATCTGCGCCTGCAGGTCGGTCGGGAAACCGGGATACGGAAGGGTGGTCACGTCCACCGGCTTGAGCTTCCGATGGGGCTTGACCTGCAGGCCCCCGTCCCTCGCGTGCGCCTCCACACCCGCCTCCCGCAGCTTGTCCAGAACGGCCCCGAGGTGTTCCGGCCGGGCGCCGGTCACGGCGAGCTCGCTGCCGGTGGCGGCCGCCGCCAGGAGAAACGTGCCGGCCTCGATTCGATCGGGGATGACCTGATGGGTGAACCCGTTGAGCCGCCGGACCCCCTCGATCCGGACCACCGGCGTGCCGTGCCCCTCGATGCGGGCACCCATCTTGAGGAGGACCTCCGCCAGATCCACCAGCTCCGGCTCACAGGCCGCGCTCTCGATCACGGTGGTGCCCTTCGCCAGGCAGGCCGCCATCATCACGTTGGCCGTGCCCAGGACGGAGGAGCCAAAGGCACCGCCGAGATAGACGGTTGTCCCCTTCAGCTCCCGGGCACGGGCCAGCACGTCACCGCCCTCGATCCTCAGGTGGGTCCCCAACGCCCGCAGCCCCTTCAGGTGCAGGTCCACCGGTCGAGGCCCGATGATGCACCCGCCGGGCAGGGACACCCTGGCCTCTTTCCTTCGCGCGACCAGCGGCCCCAGGACACAGAAGGAGGCCCTCATCGTGGAGACCAGCCGGTACGGGGCTTCCGTCCCCCGATAGCCGCCGGGCTCCACGATGACCCGGTCCGCCTCCTGCGTCACCTTGACCCCCATGTGCCGGAGAATCCGGATCATGGTGGAGACGTCGCGCAGGGCGGGAACCCCCTCCAGAACGCACAGCTCGTCGGTCAGCAGGGTGGCCGCCAGGATGGGGAGGGTTGCGTTCTTCGAACCGCTCACCTGGACCGCCCCTTTCAGCGTCCGGCCACCGCGGATCACCAGCTTGTCCACGGTCTCAACCCCTCGTCAGGACCGCCACCCGGTCGAGATCGGCCAGGTCGGTCCGGATCTGCTCGACCGAGAGGCCGCATCCCGGCGCCATCTCCCGGAGCCGCCCCGCCTGATCCATTCCGATCTCCAGAACCAGCCCGCCCCCCGGCCTTAAGACCCGCACGGCCGCCCGCATGAGCGCCTCCATCTGTGCCGATCCCCCAGGACCACCGTCGAGGGCAACCCACGGCTCCCATGCCAGTTCCCTCGGCCATCGGGAAACCGTTCCTGGATCGAGATACGGAGGATTGGCCACGATCAGATCCGAACAGCCGTCCTTCAGACCGCTCATCCAGCTCCCCTGAACCAGACGGATGGAACCGCCCAGGCGTTCAGCGTTGCGCCGGGCGAAGGCGATCGCGTGGGCCGACAGCTCCACCGCAACCACCTCGAGATCGGGCCGCTCCAGCGCCAGGGTCACGGCGATGCAGCCGGATCCGGCGCCGACATCCACCACACGCCGAATTCCTCGTGCCTGCCGACTCGGCGCCTGCAAAAGCTCCAGGGTGACATCCACCAGGATCTCCGTCTCCGGCCGGGGGATGAACACACCGGGTCCCACGAGAAACTCCCTGCCGTAGAAGTCCGCTGTACCCATCAGGTACTGCAGCGGAACGCCCGCCGCCCGGGCTGCGACGTCGGCATGGAACCGGACCGCCTCCTCCGCCGGCACCTCCGGCTCGTCGGTGTAGAGCTCTACCGGGTGCCGCCCCAGCCGTGCGCCGAGAAGCTGTTCCGCCGTCCACTGGGAGCGGTGCACCTGCGCCCCGTCTAGCATCCCGGTGGCCTCCCGGATGAGCTCCAGGGCAGAGCGCCTGTCGCTGCTCACGTCGCCTCCCCGCTTCCCAACCGGGCCTTCCGCTCCGACTTCCCGAGCGGCTCGATGAGCTCGTCCAGATTCCCCTCCAGGATTTCCTCCAGCCGATGGGAGGTGAAGTTGATCCGGTGGTCGGTCACCCTCCGGTCCGGGAAATTGTAGGTCCGGATCTTCTCCGCCCGCTCGCCGCCGCCGATCTGCGTGCGCCGCTCCTGGGAGCGCTGGGCCGCCTGTTCCTCCGTGCGCCTCTCCAGGAGCCGGGCCCTTAGGACCTTCATCGCCTTGGCTCGATTCTTGATCTGGGACCGCTCGTCCTGGCAGCTTACCACCAGCCCGGTCGAAAGGTGGGTGATCCGGACGGCGGAGTCCGTGGTGTTGACCCCCTGCCCGCCGGGACCCGATGAGCGAAAGACATCCACCCTCAGATCCTTGGGATCAATCTCCACCTCGACCTCTTCGGCCTGGGGCAGCACGGCGACGGTCACGGTGGAGGTGTGGATCCGCCCCGAGGCCTCCGTCTCCGGAACCCGCTGGACACGGTGAACCCCTCTCTCGAATTTCAGCTTCCGAAAGACCCCCTCCCCCTCCACGCCGAAGATGACCTCCTTGAACCCGCCCACCTCCGTGGAACTGGCGCTCAGGGATTCCACCGCCCAGGATTGCCGCGCGGCGTACCGTGTGTACATCCGGTACAGGTCGGCGGCGAAGAGACTGGCCTCCTGCCCCCCGGTCCCGGCCCGGATCTCCATGATAACGCTTTTCTCGCCCTCCGGGTCCTGGCCAAGCACCATCGCCTCGACCTGCGCCACGAGCTCCGATTCTTTTCGGCTCAACTCCTCCAGCTCGGCTCGCGCCAGATCCGCCAGATCCCCGCCTCCCGCCCCGCCCTGCAGCATCTCCTTCGCCTGCTGGATCCGCCGGCGCACGCGCTCCGCCTGTTGGTGCAGATCTACCAGCGGCTTCAAGACGGAGTGCTCCTTGGCGTAGGCGCGCACCTTGCGGGGGTCGCTGGCGACGGCGGGGTCCGCCAGCAGGCGTTCCAGCTCCTCAAAGCGCTTGAGAGCGCCCTGGAGGGCGTCCGGAGCCGGCATCTAACCGTTCTTTTTCTTGCTGAACTTCCGGCGGAAGCGCTCCACCCGGCCGGCGGTGTCCACGAACTTCTGGGTGCCGGTGTAGAAGGGATGGCACTTCGCGCAGATGTCGATCCGGAAGTCCCCCTTCGTCGAGCGGGTGTGGTAGACCGCCCCGCAGGCGCAGCTGATCGTGGAGGGCTTGTACTCGGGATGGATCTCTTTCTTCACGCGGAGTCCCTCCCTCAGTCCTTGCCCTTGTCCGGATTGAGGCTGGACAGGAAGTCGGCGTTGGTCTTCGCCTTGGAGAGCCGGTCGATGAGGAGCTCCATCGCCTCGTCGGCGTTGAGCTCCTTGAGGACCTTGCGGAGCAGCCAGATCTTCTTCAGCTCATCCGGCTCCAGCAGGAGCTCCTCCTTCCGGGTGTTGCACCGCTGGATGTCCAGCGCCGGGTAGATCCTCTTCTGGAAGAGGTTCCGGTCGAGCGTGATCTCCATGTTGCCGGTCCCCTTGAACTCCTCGAAGATCACCTCGTCCATGCGTGAGCCGGTGTCGATGAGCCCGGTGGCGATGATGGTCAGACTCCCACCCTCCTCGATCCCGCGGGCGGCCCCGAAGAAGCGCTTCGGCTTGTGCAGCGCGGTGGCATCCACGCCGCCCGTGAGGATCCTTCCGCTGTGGGGGGCCACCGTGTTGTAGGCCCGCGCCAGGCGCGTGATCGAGTCGAGCAGGACCACGACATCCTTCTTGTGCTCGACGAGCCTCTTGGCCTTTTCCAGGACGATCTCCGCCACCTGGATGTGCCGCTCCGCCGGCTCATCGAACGTCGAGGAGACGACCTCCCCCCTGACCGAACGCTGCATGTCGGTGACCTCCTCCGGCCGCTCGTCGATGAGGAGGACGAGCAGCACCGCCTCCGGGTAGTTCCGGGTGATGGCATTGGCGATCTTCTGGAGGAGGATCGTCTTGCCGCTGTAGGGGGGCGCCACGATGAGGCCGCGCTGGCCCTTCCCCACCGGCGCCAAGAGGTCCAGGATCCGGGTGGAGATTTCACCTGGATCGGTCTCGAGCTTGTACCGTTCGTGGGCGTAGATCGGGGTGAGGTTGTCAAACAGGATCTTCACCTTCGCCATGTCGGGATTCTCGAGGTTCACCGCCTCCACCTTGAGCAGCGCAAAGTACCGCTCCCCCTCCTTGGGGGGACGGATCTGACCGCTCACGGTATCGCCGGTCCTCAGGTCGAAACGACGGATCTGGCTCGGGGAGACGTAGATGTCGTCCGGGCCCGGGAGGTAGTTGTAGTTGGGGCTGCGGAGGAACCCAAAGCCCTCGGCCAGAATCTCCAGCACCCCCTCCCCGAACATGTTCCCTTCCCGCTCCGCCTGTGCCTGCAGAATCTTGAAGATGAGATCCTGCTTCTTCAGCCCCGAGATGCCGTTCACATTCAGATCGCGGGCAACCTTGTTCAGCTCCAGGATCGTCATCCCCTTGAGCTTGGCAATATCCAGGTTCTGGGTCGCCGGGCCGGCTGCCCCGCCGGCCTTCTCCTCAGTGGTCTTTCCTTCTGCCATGGACTCCTTCTCCTATTTTCCTCCAGACCGCCAATACCTGCCGGCGGGTGGCGTTTCTCGACCCGCCGTTTTCCACAATAAAATCCGCGTGCCTCACCTTCTCCGAGAGCGGCATCTGAAACCGGCTGCGCCTCTGGATCTCGGCCATCGACCAGCCCGATCGCCCCCGCAGCCGCCGCGCGACCGCCCCGCGCGGCGCGGAGACGACCACGAGCGCGTCGGTCCGGTACGCGGGCCGTGCCTCCAGGAGCAGCGGAACATCCAGGACGACGACCGCCCCCGAGTCCTCCCGCCGGATCCGGCGCATCGATTCCCGGATGCGACGGTGCACCGCCGGATGGATGATCCGGCAGAGCGCCTCCAGCTCCCTGGCCCTGCGAAAGACCCGCCGGGCCAACCTCCCCCGGTCGATCCGGCCATCCGGCCCGCACAGCGCCCGCCCGAAACGGGTCCGGATCTTCCGATGCACCGCGCTGCCGGGCTCCATGAGCTCATGGGCGATCCGGTCGGCATCCAGCACCCGACCGCCCAGGCGCTCGAACATCCGGGCTACCGTGGACTTTCCCGTCCCGACCCCGCCGGTGAGCCCGATGACCCTCATTGCCCCCGCTGCGCCGGATCGCCCGGCCCGCGCCGTTCGCGCAACCCCAGCGAGGTTGCGCTCACTGCGGCGCTCGGTCTCACTCTCCCGCTATCCTGAATAAAAGCACTGAAGGAAGCGGGAACCATGCCCGTTCGGCCTCGCGACGCCGCGGATCCGGGCATCCCCGGCGCAGCGGGGCCGAACCGGTTACCTTCGGAAGAGGGGGCGTGTTGGGGGCGTGCTGAAGGTGGACAAGACTTCTCCCCCTGGGAAATTCCCCCCAACGAGACCTCCGAGGGGCCGTAGGCCCCGAGCGCGGGAAGGGGGAATCCCAGGGGGGGGAACCAGCGCAGCGCGTTCCCCCCTTGGAAGCGATGAAACAACAGGCCTGTCCGCGCACAACCGCCAAGCCGTGAGGCATGCACCCTTTGCCTGTCCGCGTTCATGTTGTTTCATCGCTTAATGAGAGGCCTCGAACCAGTTCCGGCCGGTCTTCAGGTTCACCTCGATCGGCACCTTCAGCCGGATCGGGCGGCCGGAAAGGGTCGGGGATTCCATCACCTCGCGAACCAGCGGCTGCACCTTCTCCATCTCACCGGGAGGGACCTCCAGGATGAGCTCGTCGTGCACCTGACAGACCATCCGGGATTGGAAACGCCGCTCCTGCAGCGCGGCGTCCAAGGCCACCATCGCCACCTTGATGAGATCCGCTGCCGATCCCTGGATCGGGGCGTTCACCGCCATCCGCTCGGCGAACTGCCGGACGGACAGCTCCTTCGCCCTTAATTCCGGCAGGTACCGGCGCCGATGGAACAGGGTGAGGGCGTACCCGCGATGCCGCGCCTCCTCGAGCGAACGGTCGAGGTACGCCCGCACCCGCGGATACCGCGCAAAATAGTTCCGGATGAACTCCTCCGCCTGACCCGGCTCCACCCCCAGCTCCTTCGACAGGCCGAAGGCCGTCATCCCATAGAGGATTCCGAAGTTGATCGTTTTGGCCACGGCCCGCTGGTCGGCGCTCACCTCCCCGGGATCCACCTGGAAGACCTCCGAGGCGGTGACGCGGTGAATGTCCTCTCCCTGGCGGAACGCCTCCACCAGCGCCTCGTCCTCCGCCAGATGCGCCAGGATCCTCAGCTCAATCTGGGAGTAGTCCGCCGCGAGAAACCCCCAGCCGGCCGAGGAGACAAAGGCGCGCCTCACCTGCCTGCCCAGATCCGTCCGGATCGGGACGTTCTGGAGATTCGGGTCGGAAGAGGAAAGCCGCCCCGTGGCGGTCACCGTCTGGTGGAAGTGGGCGTGAATCCGCTGTGTCTCGGGATGGATGAAGCGGGGCAGCGCCTCCACATAGGTGGAGCGCAGCTTGGCCAGCTCCCGATACTCCAGGATCTTCGCCGGCAGCTCGTGCATGAGACTCAGCCGCCGCAGCACCTCCTCATCGGTGGAAGCGCCCGTCTTGGTCCTCTTGACGATCGGCAGCTTGAGCCTCTCAAAGAGAATCTCCGAGAGCTGCTTGGGGGAGTTGAGGTTGAATGAACCCCCCGCGAGACGCTCGATCTCGCGCGTGAGCGTCTCCAGCCCCTGCGCGACCCGCCGGCCCAGCTCCTCCAGCGTCCCGGGGTCGACCTTCATTCCCGCCAGCTCCATCCTGGCCAGCACCCCCGCCAGGGGGACCTCCACCTCGTTCAGCAGGACCGAGAGCTCCTTGGAGCGGATCTCCTCCTCCAGCTTCGGCATGAGCGCGCACGCGGCGAGCGCCTGCCGGCCCGCCCTCCGGACCGGATCGGGATCCGACACCGGGAGCTCCAGGATCTCCAGCGCCAGATCCTCGATGCGGTGCGACGGCCGGGCCGGGTTGAGGAGGTACGAGGCGAGCGAGGGGTCCGCCCAGGGCCCTCGGGGGTGGATCCCCCGGCGATACAGAAGGATCAAGAGCTCTTTCAATCCCGGGCAGATCTTCAAAATCTTCGGATCCTCCCAGAGCGGCCGCAGATCCTCAAGCGCCTTCTCGCCCGGCGCAGCCTTGGCCACGCCCTCCTCCCAGGTGAGGGCCACGGCAAGAACCTCGGCCGTCATCGCGTGTCCCTCGGAACAGGCCGCGGCGACCGTCACCCGCCCCGCCTGCCGGATCGCAGGAAGCCATTTCCGGATCCCCTCGAGCGAATCCGATGACTCCACGCCGACGGGAGCAGCCGTCTCCACGGGCGAGAGCTCCTTCACGAGCGTCCTAAACTCCAGCGTCTGGTAAATCCTCCGCAGCGCCTGCACATCCGGCTCCTTCCGCTTCAGATCCTCCCAGTCGATCTCCAGGGGGACCGCGGTGTCCAGGGTCGCCAGCTCCCGGCTGAGCTGCAGCTGATCCTCATGTTCACGGATCGCCTTAATCAGCGCGGGCCGAAGACCCCGATCCTTCCCTAGACGGTCCAGCAACGTCTCCACAGAACCATGCCGTTGGATGAGCTCCACCGCTGTCTTCTCTCCGATCCCGGGCACCCCCGGGATCGCATCGCTTTCGTCCCCCATAAGCGCCATCACGTCCACCACCTGATCGGGCCGGAGGTGCCAGCGCTCTTTCAGCGTCCGGTCATCGAGGATCTCGTGCCCGTCCCGGACCGGCCGGTACACCTTCACCTTTCCCCCCACCAGCTGAAGGGCATCCTTGTCGCCCGTCACGAGGAAAACCGACATCCCGCGCTTCACGGCCTGAACCGCCAGGGTCCCGAGGACGTCGTCCGCTTCGTACCCTTCCCGCTCGAAGACCGGGATCCGGAAGCCCTTCAGCACTTCCCGGATCCAGGGCAGCTGTTCCACCAGCGGCTCCGGCATCGGCTTGCGGTGTTGCTTGTAGCCCTGATACCGAAGATGCCGGAACGTCGGCTTCGGCAGGTCGAAGGCGACCGCCAGGCACTCCGGCTTCTCCTCCTCGAGCAGCTTCCTCAGCATCGCCACCACGCCGTACACCGCGTTCGTCGGCTGGCCCCGGGTGGTGCTCAAGCTCCGGATCGCGTAAAAGGCCCGGTAGCAGAAGGAGGAGCCGTCGATCAGAAACAGCCGGTCTCCGGATTTCAAGCGACGATGGTGCGCAGCGCTCGACAAAAGGGGATTGTTTGCCTCAGAAACGAGATAACGAAATGGGTGGAACGATTCCCCGGCCGGCTCCCCGGGCTACCGTCCGGCCGTCTTGGCCGCCTTGGCCTTCGCCTTTTCCGCCCGCTGCAGGCTCTCCTGCGCGTTCCTGTTCCCCGGCTCCAGGGTCAGGATTTGACGGAAAAGATCCATTGCCTCATCGTAGCGGCCAGCCCGCATCGCGGCAACCCCGCGCTGGTTCAGATCCTGGATGGCCGTCTGGCGCACCTTCCTCTTCTCGGCGGCCAGCTGCTCCGCGAGCTTGCGCGCATCCTCCGGTACCTTCGTGACCGCGGCGGGCGGCGCCGGTGCCTTCTCGGGAGGAGCCGGCTTCACCGGCTTGGCCGGTTCCTTCTCCGCAGGTGTGGGCCTGCCTGCCTCTCTGCGGAGCGCCTCGGCCTGTTTCCTCACGCCCTCCGCCGATGCCTCGATCTCCCTCTGCCTGCGGAGCTCCTGCTTCTCCCGATCCGCAGCCACCTGACGAAGGAGACGAACGGCCTCGCGGCTTCCCGGGTCGATGCTCAGTGCCCGCTGGAACTCGGCGGTCGCCTGTTCCCACCGCTTCGCCTCGAGGTGCGACCGACCAGCCGCCAACAACCGCTTGGCCTCCGCCTTCCTCTGCTCCGGCCGAACCGCCGCCGGCTCCGGAACCGGAAGGCTGTGGTGCGCCAGCTTCTCGCGCGCCTTCACCACCCAAGGATCGTACGTGGGACCGAGGCGCACGCGGGCAGACCAGTGCTCGCCCGCTTCCTTGACCTTGCCTGCCTTCTCGTACAGGAGCGCCAGGTTGGAATGCGCGGCCCCCAGGTAAGGGTCGAGCTGAAGGGCTCGCTGGTATGCCTGCTCGGCCTCCCCCGCCCTGCCCACGCTCTCCAACACGACACCCATGTCGTTGAACGCCTCGGCGTAGGCCGGGTTCACTGCCACGGCCATTCGAAAGGCGGCCAGCGCCCGGTGGGCCTCCCCCACCTCCTGAAGCTGCCGCCCCTCGGAGCGGTAGGCCGCTCCCTCCTGCCACATCAGCTCACCGGGGATCACCTCTGCACCCATCAATCCAGAGGCCAGCAGCAGGATGCCTCCGGCAAAGATCGCTGGGGAGACGGTGCGAGAAAAATGACTCACTGCGGTCCGTACGATGGACGCCTTGGCAAGCACACGACGCTTCATTCGGCGGGCATCGTCCATGGGGCTTGTCTTACATAACTGTAATCAATTTCCCAACCGGTGTCAAGCACCATCCCAAGGGATCCCAAGGATGAGCCGCAGCGGCGAGGGCCCGCCGGGAGGAGTACCCGTTCCCACGCTATGGGCCAGGCCCTTCATCTGAAACGCCGGAGGGGGCTCGGGGGTGGCGAAGGCCGCCATGAGGGCTGCGCCCGTGGGGGTCGTCCACTCGAATCCGCCCACACGCTCAACCGGAAAAGCCCGCAGCAGCCAGCCGGTTGCCGGCCCGGTCTTCAACCGCAGTCGGCCCTGGTCATCGAAATGCCGGTCCCCGAGCCGGATCACGGAGACATGCACCTTCCGGATCCGGAGGAACTCCAGGCCCAGCGCAAAGCCCAGGAAATCCACCGCCGTGTCCGGATCCGCCAATTGGTGGAGAACCACCCTGCGCCATGCCGCTCCGTGGGCGGCCGCCTCCGCCTGCCCAAGAACAGCGAATGCGCGAGCCAGCCGCATCCGGAGGGGAGCCGACAGCCGGGATTGTTTCACCCAACGGATGATCTGGTGCAGCGCACCGGGAGGCCCCCCGTTCGTGCGGTCCATCCGCAGCAGGAGCCGCCCTGCCTCGGTCCCGTTCACCGACACCCCAGCCATTCGCAGGCCGACATCCCTGAGCCCCAGCTCCGAAATCGCCCGCTCCACCCTCTCCAACGGAAGGCCCAGCCGAACCATCCCCGCCAGCAGCATGTCCCCGCTCAACCCCCGCGTGGCATCCACATACAGGATCACCGCCGGACCACCCCTCGCGGGTAGGCGGGCTTCATCCGGCGGCGATCCGCGCGGCCAGGTACCCGGCCCCGAATCCGTTGTCGATGTTCACGACCGCCACCCCGGGCGAACAGGAGTTGAGCATGGTGAGCAGAGGCCCCACCCCGCGGAATGAGGCGCCATAACCGGTGCTCGTTGGAACGGCCACCACCGGCACGCGGACGAGCCCGCTCACCACGCTCGGGAGAACCCCGTCCATGCCGGCCACCACCACGATCACCCTAGCCCTCCGCAGAATCTTCAGATTCTTGAGCACCCGGTGCAGGCCTGCCACCCCCACGTCGTACAGGCGGCTGGTCCCTTGACCCATGAGCTGCGCCGTCACCGCCGCCTCCTCCGCCACGTCGATGTCGCTGGTGCCCGCCGTGAGCACGAGGACCGCGCCGGCTCCGGCACCCTTCCGGCGGCCCCCGCCGTTCGGCGAAGCGTCCGAGAGAATCCTCGCCCTGGGGAAATAGCGCAGTCGCGGACAGGCCTGCGTCATCCGCCGGCCCACGGAGGAGGCCACCTTCGTCACCAGCACCCGGTGGCCCGCCTGCTGAAGCGCCTGCATGATGGCCAGGATCTCCTGCGGCTTCTTGCCCTTCGCATAGACCACCTCCGGAAAGCCGCGCCGGAGCTGCCGGTGCAGATCCACCTTGGCAAAGGAGAGATCCCGGTAGGGCATCTCTCTGAGAACCTCCAGAAGATCCCGTGTGGCGAGGCGTCCGCCCCGGTAGCGGAGCAGCAGCCGCCGCAGTGAATCGCTCACAGGGTAAAGATGATGGCCAGCAGGGCAATCAGGATGAGGAGCGCCAGCAGGTAAAAATCGTTGAAGTAGAAGAAGTCGGCGACCCGGTCCCGCAGCGATCCGCGTGAGGCCGCGGTCCGGGAAGACGCAGCCCGCGCCGGGGAAGAGGGAGCCCGACTTCTCCCGAAACGCTCCAGATCGCCCAGCCGAATCCGAAGCAGATCCCCTGCAAGCCGAAACGCGGCCAGCCTCCCCTCCCGAATCGCCGCCTCTACGTCATCGGCCGGGATCCCGAGGCGCCGGGCGGCTTCCTCCAGCGTCAGGAGCTTTTCTGGGTCGAAACCCACTCGTCGATCTTTGCCTTCTCGAACTTCCACTGACCCCCTTCCTGCGTTCCGGAGAGCTTCCCTTCCCGCACCCACTGCTCCACCACCCGCGGCTCCACCTCCAGATACTCGGCCACTTCCTGGAGCGACATCCAGGACTCCTGACCGCCCATCCGAACGTTCCCATGAAGCTGAGCGCCCGTCTGGACCTCCAGAACCGGGGTCCAGATCTCGCCCCGGACCACCCCCGGCGGGATGATCTTCAGCGAGTTCCGCGCCACCACCTTGCCGGTCACCCGCCCGGCGATCACGATGGCATCCCCCGTCAGATCCGCATTCACCTGCGCCTGCGGGCCCACGGTCAGCTCCCCCCGCGTCTGAAGCGTTCCGTCAAACCGGCCGCTGATCCGAAGGACCACCGGCTCCTGGAAGATAAGCGACCCTTCCATGCTCGCCGTCACATCCAGAACCCGCTCCTCCGGCTCAGGCTGCCTTCTGCCTCGTCCCAATATCGCCATGCCCCACCTCCCTCCCTGCGCTGACTACTGCTGCCGCCCCTTGGGACCTACGCGCTGCTCCACGTTGGAGAGCGCGAAGAGAACCAGGAGCACAATCACCGTTGTGGCCACAGCCCCCAGATAAAAGCCGGAACCCACCGCGAGCCCGATCCCCGCCGCCGCCCACAAGCCGGCGGCAGTGGTCAGGCCCCGCACCGAATCGCGCAACTGGATGATCGTTCCGGCCCCCAGGAAGCCGATGCCGCTGATCACCTGGGCGGCCAAGCGGGTCGGATCCAGCTCTCCTCCCTGGTAATGAGCCGCCAGATGCAGCCCGGTCAGCATGACCAGGGTCGAGCCAAGGCAGACGAGGATGTGCGTGCGGAGTCCCGCCGCGTGTCCCTTCGCCTCCCGCTCCAACCCCACCAGCCCGCCCAAGAGCAACGCCAGCACCAAACGAAGAACCGCCTCCGCGTCCGAGATCATGCCCTCGCCTCCAGTCGAAGATCCGGCACCGCGGTCAGATCCGCGGGGGAAATCGCCTCGCGGTGGCAGCCCAACCCGGCCACCATCGCTCCGTTGTCGGTGCACAAACCCAGGCTTGGAAAAGCCAGATCCATCCCGATCCGCCGCGATTCCTGCTGGAAACGTTCCCTTAAGCGCTGGTTGGCCACGACACCTCCTCCCAGCACGAGCCGCAGGGTTCCATGCTCCCGGCAGGCGGCCAACGCCTTGGAAACGATTTCCTCGACGATCGCCGATTGGAAGCTGGCCGCCATGTCCGCCACCCCCTCCGGCCCGAGCTGCTCCTTCCCGCGCATCCAGGTGAGCACGGCCGTCTTCATCCCGCTCAACGAGAAATCGTACGGCGAGCCCCGCTTGATGCGGGGGACAGAGAAACCGAACGCCCGCGGGTTGCCGCCTCGCGCGACACGCTCGATCTCCGGGCCGCCGGGGAAGCCCAACCCCAGCAGCTTCGCGACCTTGTCAAACGCCTCCCCGACCGCATCGTCCTGCGTCTGGCCCAGAAGCTTGAAACCGTCCAGCCCCTCCATCCGCACGAGCGCGGTGTGTCCTCCTGAAATCACCAGGCCGATCGCCGGCCCCTGCATGGGTCCGTCCGGCCGCTCCATCAAAGCCGCGTAGAGATGCGCCTGCAGATGGTTCACCGGAACGAGCGGCTTGCCCCAGGCCAATGCCAGCCCCTTGGCCGCCGCGACCCCGACGAGAAGCGCCCCGGCCAGGCCGGGGCCGTAGGTCACGGCGATCCGGTCGATCTCTCCCGGAGAAACCCGGCAGGAGGTGAGCAGATGCTCCAGCTCCGCCGTGAGAAGCTCCACATGGGCACGGCTGGCGATCTCCGGGACAACACCGCCGTATCGCTGGTGCTGCTTTAGACTCGAGGCCAGCCGGGATCCGAGCACCGTGCGCCCGTCGGCAACCAGGGCGACACCGGTCTCGTCACAGGAGGTCTCAATTCCCAGAACGAGCAAGCCGACCTCCTTTTTGTTTAGGATACCACGCTTTCAGCGTCTTGAGGGGGCCTCTGCCAGCTCGGACACGCGCACCAGGGTGTAGCCGGCCTTCCTCAGCGCAGGAATCGCCTTCTCGAGGGCGGCCATCATCGCGGGGCGATCGTGGCCGATCCCGACCGCCTCGCCCTCCTCCCTGGCGGTGGAGGCCAGCTCCAACAAGCGATCACGGATCGCCCCCTCACTCTCCTCGTTGTCGAGAAAGACGGACCTCTGAGCGAACGCCACACCGGTCCGCCCCGCCACCTCCCTGCAGACCGATTCCTGCGTCACCAGGCTGTCGAGGAAGAAGAGGTGCTTCCGCTTGAGCTCCTGCAGGACCGCCGTCATCACCTGCCGATCCGCCGTCGCCTTGGACCCTTGGTGATTGGAAACTCCCTGGGCTCCCGGAACGCTCTTCAGCGCCTCGCCGAGCAGACGCCGGATCTCCTGTTCCCGCATGGTGGTGAGGATGGTCCCTGCTTCGTGCGGCTCGTGGGAATCGACCGGCTGCATCGGCATGTGGAGGATCACCTCGTGCCCATGGGACCGGGCCTCCTGGGCCACGCGGGCCGAGTGGGGCAGGTTGGGCAGAACCGCCACGGTCACGGGGGCCCGCAGGGAACCCAGGACCGGAACGTTCCGCAGACTGTAGCCCCAGTCATCCAGCACGATCGCAATCCTTCCCCTGCCCTTCGGAAAGATCCAGGCCGGCACGGCAGGCCGCGCCGGCGCAAGCCCAGGCACCAGCACGAACCGGAAAAGCGGACCGACGCCGAGGGCCCTTCGCGCTCGAATCTCGCCCTGGAAGGTCCAGCCCCCGTTCGCCCCGCGCCTCCGGTCGCTCTTGAAGAGGACGAGGCCCCGGCTCCTCAGCTTCCTCTCCAGCGCGGCGCGGAAGGAGTCCCACCCGAAATCCCCTGGGACCCGATAGCGGCGCTGCGCGAACCTCCACTGGAAGCGCCCGGAGGTGAGGATCTCGGCGGACTCGGCCTCCAGATCCCTCGGAAGGCGCACCCCCTCCTCCCGGAGGAGCCCCTCGGTCAGATCCAGCGCACGCGACGCCAGCGCGGACAGATCGGCCGGCCGGAAGAGCAGGATGAGGGCCAGACCCAGGGCGATTCCGCCCAGGGCCAGCCATCCCCGGACAGCGAGGCGAGGCTTACTGTTTCGGCGCCGCATCCACCCCGGCGGCAGGTGCGGACTGCTTCTGCTGATACACCTTGAGGCCCCGGAGAAGATCCACCGCCCTCAGCACCACCGGATCTCGAACCTCAGGCGGAGCCGCGCCCGGAGGCGGCCTTTCCTTCTCCTTTTCCACCTCCTGGGCTTCCACCGTGACGGTGACATCCGGCTCCAGCCCCTTGCCGTGAATCGCCTGCCCGGAAGGGGTGTAGTAGATGCTCGTGGTCAGCCGAATCGCCGATCCGTCACGGAGCGGAACGACGGTCTGAACCGATCCCTTCCCGAAGGTCTTGCTGCCCATGAGGATCGCCCGCCCGTGATCGCGCAGCGCGCCGGCAACGATCTCTGACGCGGAGGCCGATCCGGCGTTCACCAGCACCACCATGGGAAGATCCAAGCTGGGATTCCTGGCCTGCGATGCGAACTCCTGATTCTGATTCTTGACCCGGCTTCGGGTGGAGACCACGACCTTGCCCTCCGGCAGGAACCGGCCGGCCACCTCGATCGCCACATCGAGCAATCCCCCGGGGTTGTTCCTCAGATCCAGGATGAGGCCCTCCGCCTTCCTCTGTCTCATCGCCTCGATGACCTTGTCCAGATCCCGCGGCGTGTTGTCCTGAAACTCGCTGATCCGGATGTAGGCGATCTGCGGCGCCGGGGTCGGCGCCTCCTTCACAGACTGGATCTGGATCGTTGAGCGGACCATGGAGAGGTCCAGGATCTCGTTCTCCTCCTCCCGGAAGACGGTGACCGTGACCTTCGTGCCGGGCCGCCCCCGGAGTCGGTTGACCGCCTCGTGCAGCGTAATCCCCCGGGTCGATTCTCCGTCGATCTTCATGATCTTGTCGTTGGGCCTCAACCCCGCCAGGGCAGCCGGGGTATCGTCAATCGGAGCCACCACGGTGAGCACGCCCTCCTTGGACAGGGTGATCTCCAGCCCCACCCCGCCGAACTGCCCCCGGGTCTCCACCTGCATCTCGGAGTACGCATCGGGATCCAGGAACTGGCTGTGCCGGTCCAGGGATTCGACCAGCCCGCGCAGCGCCCCGTAGATCAGGCGCTTGGGCTCCACCTCCTCCACGTACTCCGCCTGGATGATGGTGATCGCCTGCGCGAGGAGCTCCACCTGGCTGTACAGCTCCTCCTGGGCCGACCGGGCCGCCCCGGAAACCGCGCGGACGCAGAAGGACGCGCCCAGGACGAGAACCAGCCCCGTGCTCCAGATCAGGGCCCTGCCGCGACGAATCCCCCTCATCGGCTTTTCTCCTCCAGCAGCTCTCGAAGGATCTCCTGTGAAATGGCGGGGCTGGCAGCCCCGCGGGTCCTGCGCATGAGCTGCCCCACCAGGAACATGAGGGCCTGCGACTTCCCGCCGCGGTAATCGTTCACCGCCTGGGCGTGCTCCTTCAGCACCTCGGCGCCCGCAGCCCGCAGCGCCTCCCGGTCCGTCACCTGGGTGAGCCCCTTCGACTCCACCACGCGGCCCGGATTCTCACCGGAGCGGACCGACTCCGTCAGCACCTCCTTGGCCATCTTCCCGCTGATCCTTCCGGACTCGACCAGGCCCAGCAGCTCCACCAGCGAAGCCGGCGGGAATCCGAGGGCCGTGATCTCATCCAGATTCCGCTCGTTCATCTCCCGATGCAGCTCCCCCAGGATCCAGTTGGCCGCCGTCTTGGGAGTGCCGGTACCAGGTACCGTTCCGGTACCTGGTACCGGTTTGAGCAGTTTAGCACACGCCTCAAAGTAATCGGCGGTCGTTCGACTGGCGGTGAGCGCCCCCGCATCGGTTCGCGGCAGGCCATACCGTTCGGACAACCGCGCCGCCCGCTCCGCCGGAAGCTCCGGAATAGCGCGGCGGATCTCCTCCACCTCGCCCGCTTCCACCGCGAAGGGGACCAGGTCCGGCTCCGGGAAATAACGGTAGTCGTGCGCATACTCCTTGCTGCGCATCCCCTGGGTGATCCCGCGAGCCTCATCCCACAGCCGCGTCTCCTGGATCACCTTCTCTCCTTCGGCAAGCTGCGCTGTCTGCCGCTGAACCTCGTACGCCAGGGCCCGCGCCACCGCCCGGAAGGAATTCAGGTTCTTGATCTCGACCTTCACCCCCAATTCGGTACCTGGGTCGGTTTTGGACAGCGAGATGTTCGCATCACATCTCAAGCTTCCCTTCTCCATGTCGCAGTCGGACACGTCCAGGTAGCCCAGGATCCCCTTCAAGCTCTTCAGATACTCGTACGCCTGCTCCGGCGACCTCAGATCCGGCTCGCTCACAATCTCCAGGAGCGGCACCCCGGTCCGGTTGAGATCCACGAGCGATGCCCCTCCATCCGGCTTGTGGATCAGCTTGCCGGCGTCCTCTTCCATGTGGACCCTGCGGATCCGGACCCGGTTTGAGATTTCCACCACCCCATCGGTTCCCAGGGGGAGGTCGTACTGCGAGATCTGATACCCCTTCGGCAGATCCGGGTAGAAGTAATTCTTCCGGTGGAAAAGGATCCTCGGCTGAATCCGGCAGCCGAGCGCCAGGGCCACGCGGACACCGGACCGGAGCACCTGGCGGTTGAGAACCGGCAGCACGCCCGGCAGCCCCAGGCAGACCGGGCAGACCTGGCTGTTGGGCGGCGCTCCGAAGGTCGTCGGGCATCCGCAGAAGATCTTGGAGGCGGTCCTGAGCTGCAGGTGGACCTCCAGCCCGATCGTGGGCGCGTAGGTCATTGCGACGGCCGAAGGCCCGAAGCAATCTCGGGCTCCCGCTTGTGCCAATCCGTCGCCTCCTGATAGGCCCCGGCCGCCCGAAAGAGGGTCTCCTCCGCAAAGGGGCGGGCGATGAGCTGCATCCCGATCGGCAAGCCGGCGGCGGTGAAGCCACAGGGGATGGAGAGGGCCGGCACGCCGGCCAGGTTGATTGAGATCGTCAGCACATCCGACAGGTACATGGTGAGCGGATCCTCCAGCTTCTCCCCCAGCCGGAACGCCGGGGTCGGAGCCGTCGGCGTCACCAAAAGATCCACCTTCTCCAGCGCCCGATCGAAATCGTTCTTGATGAGGGTCCGGACCTTGAGGGCGTGACCGTAGTACGCCTCGTAGTAGCCGGAGGAGAGGACGAACGTTCCCAGGATGATCCGGCGCTTCGCCTCCGGGCCGAATCCCTCCTCCCGGCTTCGCGTGAACATCTCCAGCATGCTTTGGGGCCCGGCACCAGGTACCGTCCCGGTACCTGGTACCGGTTTTGAGGCGGCCCGGTGGCCGAACCGCACCCCGTCGAACCGGGCCAGGTTCGAGCTGGCCTCCGCGGTCGCGACGATGTAATAGGTGGGGATCGCGTATTCCGTATGGGGAAGCGAGATCTTTTCCACCCGCGCCCCCAGCTTCTCGAACTGGGCGAGCGCGGCCTCCACCGCCTTCCGGACCTGCGGATCCACCCCTTCCCCCAGATATTCCGGCACCATGCCGATCCGCAAGCCCTTCACGCCCTGCCCCACAGCACGCTCGTAATCCCCCACCTCCCAATCCGCAGAGGTGGAATCCTTCGGATCCCGGCCGGCGATCGTCTTGAGCAGCAGGGCGAGATCCTGTGCGCTCCTCGCCATCGGCCCGATCTGGTCCAGGGAGGAAGCAAAGGCGACCAGCCCGTACCGGGAGACCCGGCCGTAGGTCGGCTTGAGTCCCACCACCCCGCAGAAGGAGGCCGGCTGGCGGATCGATCCGCCGGTGTCCGATCCCAACGCGAGCGGCGTCATCCCCGCCGCCAGCGCCGCCGCGGAACCTCCGCTCGATCCTCCCGGAACCCGCTGGAGATCCCAGGGGTTTCGGGTGGGGCCGTAGCAGGAGTACTCGCAGGAGGAACCGAAGGCAAACTCATCCATGTTGGCCATCCCCAGCAGGATGGCGCCCGCCGCCTTCAGGCGCGCTACGACCGTAGCATCGTAAGGGGGTCGGAAGCCCGCCAGGATCTTCGAGGCGCAGGTGGTGGGAATCCCCTCCACACAGATGTTGTCCTTGACCAGCACCGGGATTCCCCACAGCGGGGCGTCCGGCCGGAATCCCTTCTCCTCCAGGCGCTTCGCCTGATCCCGCACCCAGCCTCCGTCGAACCAAGCCAGCGCGTGGATTGAACCCTGCAGCTTCTCAATCCGCCCCAGGAGGGACCCGATAAGCTCCGACGGCCGAAGCTGCCCCTTCTGGAAGAGGGTCTTTAGCTCCGCCGCACTCTGGAAGGTTTCCATCGAGGCGGGCGCTTCAGGAGGTCGGTTCGATCACCGGCGGCACGCGGAAGAAGGGCCCCTCCCGGTCCGGGGCGTTGGCCAGCACTTTCTCGGGCGGAAGGGACGGCTCCACGCGGTCTTCCCGGTAGATGTTCTGCAGATTCAGAACGTGGCTGGTGGGGGCGACGCCTTCGGTCTTGGCGGTCTTGAGCTTCTCGACGTAGGCGAGGATCTCATCCAGCTGGCCTGTGAAGCGCTTGATCTCCTCGGGCGAGAGCTGAACGCGGGCCAGGAGGGCCAGATACTCGACATCCTTGGCGGAAATTCCCATCGCAGCGGCTATCGTAGCAGAAGGGCGGAACCCAAGTCAACGAACCGCCCCCGACGGCTAGGGATGGAGACGCCGGTTCAGCTCGATGAGCTCCCCCAAGCCGAAGGTCTCGGGCCGGCGGGAGGAATCTATCCCGGCGCGCCCAAGGATCTCCAGAAGCCTCTCTTTCTTCCCCTCCCAACCCGCTCCCAGGATGGCGTTGGCCACCGTCTTGCGCCGGTGGGTGAACAGCTTCCGGATGAAAACCAGCAGCGCTTCCTCTTCGTCAGCGGGAACCGGAGGGGCCGGCAGCGGATCCAGGCAGAGAACCGCTGAAACCACCTTCGGCTGGGGATAGAAGGCTCCGGGATGAATGGTGAAGGCCACGGAGGGCCGGAAGGCGACCTGAACGAGCAGGGTCAGACTCGAATAGTCGCGCCCGCCCGGCTGGGCCACGATCCGCGTGGCCACCTCCTTCTGGATGGTGAGGACCGCCCGCCGGACCCAGATCCGCTGATGGACCAGGAACTCCAGGATCGGGCTGGTCAGGGAATAGGGGATGTTGCCGATCACGAGAAGTGACCCGGGCTCTCCCAGCGCGTAGGAGCCCAGGTCCACCCGGAGGATGTCCGAGCGGACAAGCTGAAGAGAGGTCCTGTCCCGGAATCGGTCGGTGAGAACGCGCAGGTAACGGGGATCCTTCTCGACCCCGTAGACGGTGGCCCCGGTTGCAAGGAGCTGCTCGGTCAGGGCACCCAGCCCGGCCCCAATCTCCAGGATCCGGTCGCCGGATTTCGCCCCCAGGACCCCTGCGATCCGGGCCAGGATCCTCTCGTCCAGGAGGAAATGCTGACCCAGGCGCCTCGGGGAGATCCCCAGCCCGTATTGCTCCGCTAGCTCCTTGATCCGGCGGACATTCAACTCAGCTGTCCCTCAGAGCCCCTCTCGGAATCGCCATGCGCCCTTCATATTCGAAGAGGATTAGCCCTCGGCCAGCCGATGGATCAGCTCTGAGAGAAACGGCTGGTAACGTACCCCAAGCCTTCGGGCTTTTTGCTTGATGATCTCCAAATCCTGCCGATTCACCCGAAGGTTTAAGACCGCATCCTTCCTTCGATGGGCTACCGCCTCAGCTACCTGCCCCAGATCCAGCTTGTCAACATCAACGTATTCCCCCTGGATCAAGGCCTCTTCAATCTCCCTTTCCTGTCGAGTCAACCTAACGCGTTTCACAGTTTGCCCTCCCTTCGGTAAATCTTCGTCAGTTGCCTGCTCGGGTACAGGGTCTTCAAGAAAAGATTCCCCTGTTCCTCTACGAACGGCACCACCCAGATGTAACCCTTGTATTCAAAAAGCAGCACGCTCTGGTGCAGCTTTTTCGGGTGCCGCTTAACTGCAACCAGTTTGGTTTGAAGGATCTCTTCAAAGGAAACACCCCGCGTCCTTTTGAGCCGCTCACTCTTCAGAAGATTCCAGCGGATTTCCTTCACAGGTCAATTATACACTTTGTATATACAATTGTGCATCAGAACCTGTTTGGAAATGCGGAGGAAGGCAAGCCCTGGTGGTATTCGCCGCAACGCGGACTCGTGGAAGCGCCGCTCGTCAGATCAGGAACTCAGCTGCCCGCCCTTGCGCCGAGCGGCTTCCCTTCTCTTCCGCACCAACCGGACCGCCAGATGGAGCGCGGCCTCCATGGAGCGGGGGTCGGCTTCCCCTCTCGCCGCAAGGTCGAAGGCGGTCCCGTGAACCGGAGAAGTCCGCACAAATGGCAAACCGAGTGTGACGTTTACCGCCTGATCCCACCCGAGCATCTTGATCGGGATCAGCGCCTGGTCGTGGTAAAGGGCAACCACGGCGTCGAATCTTCCGCGGGCCGCCGCCGCCATGACGCTGTCCGCCGGCAGCGGTCCCGCCACCTCACCGTCCGCGGAACGCAGCGCCGGGAGGAGGATCCGTTTCTCTTCCTCGCCGAAAAGCCCGCCTTCGCCGCAGTGCGGATTGAGCGCAGCCAGCGCAAGGCGCGGGCGACGAATCCCAAACTCCGCCGCCAAGGCGCGGTGCGTCATCCGGATGACCTGCGCCACCGCCGCCCGCGTCAGCGCTCGGGGCACATCGCGAAGGGCCAGATGCGTGGTGACAAGCGCCACCCGCAGCCGGCCAGTGGTCAGCATCATCACCGGCCGGCAGCGGAATCTTTTCCCGAGGTGCTCGGTGTGTCCCCTCCAGGAAATCCCCGCCCGGACGATCGCCTCCTTCGATACCGGCGCGGTGACGAGGCCCTCGGCCTCACCCCGTCGGAGGATCCGCACGGCCTCCTCCAAGCAAGCGTAGGCCGCCCGGCCCGCGCCTGCCTGGACCTTGCCCGGCCGCACGCCGGAACAGAGATCACCGAGATCCACCCACCGGAAGCGGGCCCAGGGAACCGAAATCCGATGGCGGCCGGCCCGCTGCTTCAACCATTGGAGATCGCCGACGATGGAAAGCTGGGCGGCGCGGTTCCGCCACCGGGAGAGGGCGCGCAGGAGCACCTCCGGCCCGATCCCGGCCGGATCGCCCATGGTGACGAGCAGGCGGGTCATCGCGTTTGGCTTACGGGAGCTGGATGGAGATGTAGGAGTCTTCGCGGAGCTTGGCAATCCATTCCTTGTAGCGGGCGGTCGCCTTCTGGTCCAGCAGCCGGTACTTGATCTCTTCCTGAACCTCGGAAAGCTCCGACTGCCGCGCCGGACGGGTCGCCTCGACGAGGAAGAGGTGGAAGCCGGCGGGAGTCCGGATGACCGGGGAAAGCTCCCCCGCCTTCAGCCGGAAAAGGGCGTCGTCGATCTCCTTCCGGCCCTGGCCCTTCTCGAGGAAGCCGATCCGTCCGCCCATCTGGGCGTTGAACCCGTCGGAATACCGGCGGGCCAGATCATAGAAGTCGGCGCCTCCCTGGATCTGCTGGTGCAGATCCCGGGCCTGGGTTTGGGCGCGCGCCCAGTCCTTCTCGTCTTTTGGGCGGATCAGGATTGTGGCCACCTGCACGGCCGGCGGGGCGATGAACTCCTCGGGATGCCCCTCGTAGTAAGCGGTGATCTCAGCCGGCGAGGCGATGACCCGGGATCGGATCTCGCGGCCGATCAGCTTCTGGATCGTGACCTGATCGCTGAACCGAGCGCGCAGGTCCTCCTCGGTGATCCCCTGGCGCAGGAGCGCCTCGGCGAACTCCTCCGGCGTCTCGAAGCGGGACCGGGTCTCCTCCAGCATCTCCTCCACGTCACGCTCCGAGACCGTGATGACCGGCGGGGTCCCGATCTTTCCCTTGCCCACCTCCACCTCGCGCGGGCTGCGCGCCTCCTGAAGCATGAGGCGCTCGTCCACCAGCTGCTCCAGCACCCTGCGGCGGAGCTGATCCATTTGCTGGGAGAGCTCCTCGGGACTCAGGGAGGCCTGCATCTGGAAGTAGACCGGCGCCAGCGCCCGGTTGAGCTCGGATTGGGTGATGATCTCGTTGTTGACGATGGCCACGATCCGGTTCTCCTCCGCCGCCGCAGGGCGAACGAAGGCGAGAAAAAGGAGGGATGCGATGACGGGACCTTTCCGCATGGTCAATCCCGTGCTACGAATTGGGCGCTGTGGAAGCGGGTGGCTGGCCGGACGGCGCCGCGGAAGGAGGAGCCGAGGCAGGCCCCGGGGCCCCCTCGCGGATCTGGACCTGCGCCTTGCGCCGCAGCTCCTGGACAACCTGCTCCACATGGCGCTGGCGCTCGCGCTGCTCCAGCAGGTTCTGGACCTGGGCCTCCACCTCCTGGAGCGGCCTCTGGCCGGCTGGCTTCTTCTCGGTGAGCAGGATCAGATGAAAGCCCAGGGAGCTTTTCACCGCATCGCTCAACTCGCCGACCTTGAGCTTCTTGCAGGCGGCTCCGAACTCCGGAATCACCTGTTCGCCCGTGAAGAATCCGATGTCCCCGCCCTGCGAGGCGCTGGGATCCGTGGAGAACTCCTGGGCGACCTGGGGGAACGGCTCGCCGGCCTTCAGCCGCGTCAGCGCCTTTCTCGCGGTCTCCTCATCGGAAACCAGGATGTGGCTGGCGCGGAACGACTCCGGCTGAACGAAGCTCGCCTTGTTTTCCTCGTAAAACTCCTGAATCTGCTCCTGGCTGACCGCGGGCTTCCCCTCCTGCCGGAGAACCTCGATGAGCCGGCCGAACAGGATCTGCCGCCGCGCCTCGGCCCACAGCCTTCCCACCTCGGGATCCCGCTCCAGCCGGCGTTTCTGGGCCTCCTGCAGGAGGACCGTTTCCATGATCATCTGCTCGAGGATCCGCTTGCGGTCCGCTCCAAGCGAGGCCCGGATCGCCGGGGACATCTGGCTGATCCGGCGGTCCACATCCTCGACGGTGATGACGCGGCCGTCCACCACCGCCGCCACCTTTCCGCCGGGACCGCATCCGGGCAGGAACAGGACGAGCAACAGCAAAGGCAGGAGTTTTCGCATGACGATCCGAAAGTCTAGCACAGCCGGGACGCGCGGTGCAAGGGGGGAAACCTAAAATCGGTACGACGTACCAAAGGGCCTCTAGGTACGTCGTACCGGGTGGGGTCCGGGTGCTGGCGTCTCAGGCGCTCGATCTCCCCCCGCAGCAACCGGCAGTAGAGGTCGAAACCGACCGCCAGGATGTGGCCGTGCTGCTCGGTCCCGAGGAGGTTGCCCGCCCCGCGAATCTGCAGGTCCTGCAGGGCCACCTGAAAGCCGGCCCCCAGGTGCGAAAACTCCTCCAGCGCCTGGAGCCGTTTCCTCGCATCCGACGAGAGGGGATCGCCCCGCGGGGTGAGGAAGTAGGCGACCGCCTGCCGCGTGAAGCGCCCCACCCGCCCGCGCAGCTGGTAGAGGTCCGCCAGCCCGAAGCTCTCGGCCCGGAAGACGATCAGGGTGTTGGCGTTCGGGATATCAATCCCGGACTCCACAATGGCCGTCGAGATGAGCACGTCCGCCTCCCGCCGGATGAAGGCCCGCATCGCCCTCTCGAGCGAATGGGACGGCATCTGCCCGTGCGCGACGGCCACCCGGGCCTCGGGGACCAGGGCGCAGACCTGCCGGTGGATCCTGGGAATCCCCTCGATCCACGGGTAGATCACGAAGACCTGACCGGCCCGCTCCATCTCCCGCTCGATCCCGGCGCGCACCAGGTCCGGGTGCTCCTGTGCGACAACCGTCTTGACCGGGAGGCGCTCGAAGGGAGGCGTGTCGATGACGGACATCGCCTTGGCCCCCATGAGGGCCAGGTACAGGGTGCGCGGGATCGGCGTCGCCGTCAGCGTCAGCACATCCACCTGGACACGCATCCCCTTGATCCGGTTCTTGTGCCTGACCCCGAAGCGCTGCTCCTCGTCCACGATGAGAAGCCCCAGATCCTTGAAGCGGACATCCCCGGAGAGGAGCCGGTGCGTGCCGATCACCAGATCCACCGAGCCGTCGGCGAGCCCCTGGACGATCTGCTTCTGGACGGACGGATTCTGGAATCGGGAAAGCATCCCCAGCGTCACCGGGAAGGGCTTCATCCGGCTGGAGAAGGTGGCGAAGTGCTGCTCCGCCAGGATCGTCGTCGGACACAGGAGCGCCACCTGCTTGCCCCCCATCACCGCCCGGAACGCGGCCCGCAGGGCAACCTCGGTCTTGCCGTATCCCACGTCCCCGCAGAGCAGGCGCTCCATGCAGTGGGGACTCGTCATGTCCGCCTTCACCTCCGCTGCCGCGCGGGTCTGGCCGGCCGTCTCCCGATAGGGAAAGGCCGCCTCCAGCTCCTTCTGCCAGTCGGTGTCGTCTGGGAAGGCATGGCCCGGGGAGGTGAGCCGCTGCGCCTCGATCCGGAGAAGCTCCGCCGCCACGGAGGCGGCTCCCGCCCGGGCCGACTCCTTCGAGCGGGCCCAGTAGCGGGTGCCCAGCCGGGAGAGCTGCGGAGGCCTCCCCTCGAAACCGATGTACTTCTGGATCAGGTGCAGCTCCGGCAAGGGCACATAGAGACGGTCGCCGCCGGCGTACTCCAGCACCAGGTGGCCCTCCACCCGCTTCGCGGAGCGGATCCTCTTGATCCCCAGGTAGCGGCCGATCCCATGGATGACGTGCACCACCAGATCGCCGGCGCGGATGTCCACAAAGGGGTCGAGCGGCGAATCCTCGCCGAGGAAGAGGTGCTTGGCCGAGGTGCGCAGGGTCTTGGGGTGGAGCGCCACCGCCGGCAGGAGGAGGACGATCTGGTGCTCCATGAACGGCTCGCCCGTGTGGGGATGGACGCTGCGGATGCGGGCGACGGTCTCCTCCTCGAGCTCGATCCGGACGGGGGCCTCGAACCCTTCCGGAAAGATGTCCAGGATGCCGCCCCTCAAGGAGCTGTCGCCCGGATCGTGCACGCGGGCGACCCTCTGGTAGCCCTGAGCCACGAGGGCCCGGAGCATCTCGTGCGGGTCCAGGGTTTGTCCCCGGCAGATCTTGAGCGGTTCGAGGGAGGCCGGTGTCACATCCGGGCGGGAGCGCTGACCCCCAGGAGGCGCAGCCCGTTGGCGAGAACCGTTTGAACCGCGGCCACCAGATCCAGCCGGGCCGCCGAGAGGGATCCGTCCGGGCTGATCACGCGGTGAACGTCGTAGAAACGGTGCAGCGCCTCGGCCAGCTCCTGGAGGTAGGCCGTGACCCCGAACGGCTCCAGAGTCCGGGCGCAGGAGAGCGCCACGCCGGGGAAGCTGCGCAGGAGCCGCAGGAGTCTCAGCTCCTCGGGCGCGGTGAGCCGCTCCAGGTCGCCTGCCCCCATCTGCCAGCGCAGGCCCTGGCCTCGGGCGTTCTCGAAGATGTTGCAGAGGCGCGCGTGCGCGTACTGGATGTAGTAGACCGGGTTCTCCAGCGAATGCCGCTTGGCCAGCTCCAGGTCGAACTCCAGATGCGCATCCGACTTTCGCAGGAGGAAGAAGAAGCGGGCGGCATCCCGGCCCACCTCTTCCACCACCTGCGTCAACGTCACGAAGATCCCCTGCCGGGTGGACATGGGGATCGTCTCAGCTCCCCGCTTGAGGGTGCAGAGCTGCACGATGAGGATCCTTATCTCCTCCGCCGGAAAGCCCAGCGCCTGGACCGCGGCCTTCAGGCGCGGGACATAGCCGTGGTGGTCCGGTCCCCAGAGATTCACCAGCAGGCGGTAGCCCCGCTGGAATTTCCTCCGATGGTAGGCGATGTCCGAGGCGATGTACGTCATCCGGCCGTCCGATCGGATGACCACCCGGTCCTTGTCGTCCCCGAAGGCGGTGGATTTGAGCCACCACGCACCCTCGGA